>JAFTLM010000322.1 GCA_017455945.1 Clostridia bacterium
TGTGCATGGGATTTTACACACTCCAATTCATATAAATTTCACTTATTTTAACCACAGCCCACTGGGGAACAATGGCAAAATTAAAAAAATAAGTGCAAAAAGAACAAAATTTCTTTTCGCACTTATTATACAACTAAATAATTTTACTAAAAAAATAAAATTCATCTTTACAAACACGCCCTTTTGTGGTACAATAATATGTGTATTGATTTTTTATCGGAGGATAAAATATAAATGAGAAAAAACATTGTTATACGGATTTTATCTCTGACTTTTGCGATATTGACCTTGATTTGCTTTTCGTCCTGTGCCTCGGATACGCCTGACGAAAAGGGCGTGATTATTGATTTCGGTACTGAACTTACCGTCACGGGAGAAAACGTAGGTGAATATATAAAGCTCACCGCAACAGAAGCAACCGCGGCTGAAGATGAAACGGAGGTTGCACCTCCCTCCGCTGAAACCGACGTTAAGCCCGAGGCTTCCGAGGGCGTAACCTGGACCTTTGAACGCTCATCCGGCACGCTTACAATATCCGGTGAAGGAGCAATGGACAACTACGTTTATCAGGATTTTTACCAGGGCGGAACCAACTACACTCTGATAACCACTCCCTGGTTCAAGCATACCACCGCAATTACAAAAGTAGTGGTTGAAGAAGGCGTAACGAGCATAGGAAATCTGGCGTTTGCACACTGTGCAAATCTGAGAAGCGTAACGCTGGCTGAAAGCGTTAAAAGCATAGGAATCGGAGCCTTTTCAAATTGCTCCTCTTTGTCTTCTATAGATATGCCGTACGAAATTTCCTATATCGGCGACTACGCCTTCTATATGGTAAACCTCAAGTACAACGCCAAAGACGGCATAAAGTATATTGGAAACCGAACCAACCCGTATATTGTAGCCATAAAAGCCGACCCGGTGCTTGAAACGGTAACTCTGCCGAACAATGTAAAAGTTATATACAGTGCGGCTTTCAGCGGATGCAACCGTCTTACGTCGGTTACGATACCCGAAGGACTTGTACACATCGGCTACGGTGCTTTCGGAAATTGCAGAAGCCTTAAAGAAGCCAAACTTCCCGAAACTTTGGAAATGATAGGAAACTGTGCGTTTTTGGATTGTATCGGGCTCACCTCTTTAAAAATTTCAGACAACGTAAAAGAAATAGGAAACAGCGCTTTCTCGGGTTGTACCAACGTGAAAGAAGTAACCTTTGGAAGCAATCTTGAAAAAATAGGCACCAGGGCATTTGAGGACTGCCGCAAAATAAGAGAAATCCGTATTCCCGACAGCGTAACCACTCTTGAAAGTGCCGTTTTTTGGGAGTGCAGCGGTCTTGAAACGGCAGAGCTTGGTGCAAACATTGCGGGTATAAATGACTATACCTTTTACCATTGCACAAATCTCAAATCTGTAAAATTGCCCGACGGTGCTAAAAAAATCGGTGAAAGTGCATTTGAAAAATGCGGAAATTTAACAGAAGTTGAGATTCCCGCGAGCCTTTCCGTGCTTCAGAAAAACGCTTTCTCGCTTTGCAACAATCTTAAAGAGGTGACATACAAAGGAACTGTTGAAGGCTGGGCAAAGCTTAACACCAACTCCTCTTCTTTCTATCCCAAAGCCACGGTACATTGCACAGACGGAGACACTGTAACA
>JAFTLM010000323.1 GCA_017455945.1 Clostridia bacterium
AATTTTCAAATATGTTCAATTAAACCTTGTATCGTGAACAGACTTTGTGATATAATGCGGTTGTAGACACAAAAAAATGATGTATTTGATTGTCGTTCCCGCTTTCAGAAGAGTGCCCAAAGGGCACTCTTACGTAGAGATGATGGGACTTATCGGCGCAGGTAACAACCCCATGGTTGGTATGACCGTCGCGTGCGCAGTTGCTATCGAAGAGGCTGGCAAGTAAAAAACGCTTAGGGGAACTTTTTGAAAAAAGTTCCCCTATAACCCTTCAAAAACTTTCATAAAAATCAGACACCTCATTTTGGAGAAATCCTTGTGATGTGTCCTTTTTTATAGGCAAATTAAAAAGCGCCTAATGTTTTACAGGCTTTCAAGAAAGGTAAGGCGAACTGTGTTCGCCCGGGCTGATTGCTTGCCGTCCTGTAAGCAAAAGCGGGCGTTCGCAGAACGCCCCTACGATAATACAAGAAAACCTCGGCGTTTAGCCGAGGTTTTTGTATTGCGTGGGGTATGTTCGCAATAATTTATTTCGTCAATGCCGAAGGCGCAAAGCCACACCGGCAGGTGGACACATCATTTTGGGTTTTCCCTTGTGATGTGTCTAACTTTTTTAAGGAGAAAAATGTGTATGCGAAAAGGGTCAGAGCAATTTCGCGTTTGCCGCCGCTTGATGATTTCGGTAGGCTGTAGGTGAGAGTGAATACCGACTTTTAAAAAGCTCGGAGAAATAGAATTGTGAGCAAAATCCCAGCTTCTCCGCTATCTCGCCTACCGACAGTTCGCTTTCACAAAGTATTTCACATGCAGCTTGAAGCTTCATATCTATGTAATATTTATTTACGCCGCCTCCGCTTTCCTTTTGAAATGCCTTTTTAAGCGTAGAAACGCTGACACAAAGTTCAAGTGCCAGCGAGGACAGAGAAATCGGCTTCCCCATATGCTCCCTCATATATCCGACTGCCGAGTTAAAGATTGCGGTGGTTTTTGAGCCCGATTTTTGGGGCAACGTGTACAGGTCGGTCAGTATTCCCTCAAATTCAGATTTGATTTTGAAAAGTGCGTTTTCATCAGCATCGCAGAACATGCCTTTCACCTTGTCGTCACGGGCGGGGTTGCGAAAATATCCGCGCCCATACGAGAACAGAAAACCTATTCGTTCGGCAAGCTTTGCATCGGGAGTGAAAATTTTTTCTTCAAAAGCCCTCATTCTTTCGCTCTCGCAGGTAAAGGTTGCAAAACACACGTCCCACCTTCTTTTTTTGAACGAGACTATGGTGTGTGGAATATTGGCAGGATAAAAAACAATCTCTCCGTCATGTACCTCGTAAAGCTTTTCACCTATTTTGAAGGTCAGATCTCCCTTTTGAGTGTAGATGAATGCCCAAAACGGATAGCTTTCAGGATTGCCGAGATTGAATATCGTATTATCAAAACAGGTGGAGAAAAAAGACATTATTTCGGTTACGTTAAAGCATTGACTAAGCTTGGTGGTTCGTCTGATAATCATAGCGTAATATCCTTTTGTGTATAAAATATACCCAAACAAGTATTCAAATATACTTCTTTTGTTGATATAATGAGTTTGTCACAGTATAACACATCAAAATAAATTTGTCAACACAAAAGGAGAAATATCATGCAAAAGCTTGAAAGTATGGAAAACAGAATAATTGAGAAACCGCAGGAGTTCAAAGAAGGAAAATACCTTCGTCTCGGCGTTATCGGTTGCGGAAAAATGACTATGGTAGGTCACATTCACGCATTTGATAAGCTTAAAAACGCCAAGATAACCGCACTTTGTGACATAAGAATAGAGGCGGCAAGAGAGGTTGCCGAAAAATGCGATGCCTGCAAAGATGCCTTTATAACGGCAAACTACGAGGAGATGCTTCCCTACGTAGACGCGGTGCTTGTGGTTCTTCCCCACAGCGTTCATTACCCTTGCGGAAAATTCTTTCTTGAACACGGCAAGCACGTCCTTATGGAAAAACCACTTGCAAACACAAATGAGGAGTGCGTTGAGCTTGCCGAGCTTGCCGACAAGAACAATCTCAAGCTTATGGTGGCATACCCGGTTCCCTACAGAGACGGTATCCTTAAGCTCAAAGAAGAGATTGACAGCGGTAAGTACGGAAGAATTATTCAGATGTCTATCTGGACAGAGCAGTATACCGAATCAGTTGGAACTGTTGCGCATCTCGGCGGCGGTCAGCTCTTCAGCCACGGCTGTCACTATATAGACCTCTTCTTACGATTCCTCGGTCAGCCTGTAAGCGGTTTCCATATGGGAAGCAATCTCGGTACGCCATGGATGGAAAAGGAAGGAACCTCCAACGTGGTCATCAAATTTGAAAACGGCGCCATGGGTTATCACTTCGGAACGTGGGGCGCACGCGGTTCAACACATGACTACGATATTCAGATACATTGCGAGCACGGATTCTTTGATTACAGAATGAATGACGGAACTATCAAATTTGTCTGCAACAGAGGTCCCGAGTCGAGAAGCGGAAACTACCCTCATGACGTAGTATGGAACTTCAACAGAAACGACGGCGGCGCAAACAAGCAGACATACCGCGAAATAAATCACTTTACAGACTGTGTGCTCAACGATAAATATCCGCTCACCGATGCGTGGTCATCCATTGAGAGTAACCGACTTATCTGGAAGCTCTATGACGCAGAGAAAAGCGGTGTTGTTGCCGATCTCTCGGATATAAAGGCAAGAACCGACTATCTTGAAGTTCTCAAAGACTGACGGTTTAATATAATGTTAAAATCAATCAGACACATCATTTTGGTTTTTCCCTTGTGATGTGTCTTTTTTTTAAAAAAGGGTTTACAATCGGAAAATTTTGTGATATAATAAAATTGCCAAACAAAAACAAATAACGATATCTATGGGTGAACTCTCTGTTTTTATAGAGGGCTTTTTGTCCATTTCTATTTCTCGGTGATTGTTGAATTTAGCAAAAACGCAAATTCCGCAATCACCGTGGGGAGTTATACCCATATCGTTGTTTTTGTTTGGCGACAATTGGAGTTTGCGTTTTTCGGTGCGCTGGCTTCGGTTGGCGCACTTTTTATTTTAGGAGGAATAGAAATGATTATAGCCGGAAAATATGAAGGAAATTACATCGTCTTAAACGACAAGCAAGTCTCTTTTATCAGCAGAGACCCCACGAAGCTAAGTGGTGCAACATTCGTTAGTTCTATGTACAGAGGGGATATTGAATCAATTTCAAAAGTGAGTGAACACGCATCCGGAAACAAAGAACGCATAGCTTTATGGTTGGGTTCTATTACGGCGGCAGGTATGAGCGAGACCAAAATATTCGTTATCAAAATCGTATGGTGGGACGGACAAGAAAGCCTTGCCAATGTTACAGAGTATCAATATCAATATGTTTTGGCTACACAAATGAAATCCGCACCTACTATATCCCCAAAAATAGATTTTAACAACATTGGAGGAAAAAAATACTGTTTTACAGTACAGTATCTTGACGGTGCCAAGCGCACTTTGGATATCGCCTTAACCCCAAAAGAATTGATATATCAATACACATCCGATAAAAGCTTTGTGTTCGACACAGACAAACAAGAGCAAGCCAACCAATCCGGCACACTCGAACCACAAGTTATAACAGAAATAAAACTCACAAAAAATAATTATCTCACTAAACTTGAAATTTGGTTCAACACCCTCGCACATGACACAAGTGGTATGGTAAATATTGCAAACAAGCCTATTGCCATAACGAGCGATTCCTTTATAAAAAACGAGGGACTTGAAGAATTCGCTGTCGAAGTTGAAGCATTTGTTAAAAGACAGAAACCTACGTTTTCCATCAAATATAGCAAAAATGGTTGTTACGTAGCAACCTGCATATATGGCTCATACGACTGCCCCGAAGTTTGGACACTTCGTCGTTTCCGTGATAATACACTTGCTAATACTTGGCACGGACGTGCTTTCATTCGTGCATATTATGCAATCAGTCCCACAATTGTAAAGTGGTTTGGTAATACCACTTGGTTCAAAAAAATGTGGAAAGGCACACTCGACCGAATGGTTAAGAAGCTTGAAACAAATGGCGTTGAAAATACGCCTTATAACGACAAAAATTGGTAATAGCAACCGCCGCATCCTTTAAGGATGCGGCGGCTGTTCTATCCCTTCAAAACCTCTATATACTTATACACCGTCGTTCTACTCATATCGCACACGCGCGCAAGCTCTGACACGTTGAGTTGCTTATTTTTATACGCCGGGTAGTGGCGCAGAAAGACGGAAGGGATATCGTCGGCGGTAACTTTCGGGCGTCCGATTCGTAAAAAACCGAGACGTAAAGTCTCGGTTTTTCGTTTTTAAGAATTTCCACGGAACTGGAGTTCGTAGAGCTTGGCGTATTCGCCGTTCTTGGCGAGGAGCTCTTTGTGGCTTCCTTCCTCGACAATTTTGCCGCCTGCCACTACCGCGATGCGGTCGGCGTTCTTGATGGTGGAGAGTCTATGGGCTACCACGATGGTGGTTCTGCCTCGGCAAAGCTCGTCGAGTGCCGACTGGATAAGTATTTCGGTAGTATTATCGAGGGCACTGGTTGCCTCGTCGAGAATGAGTATGGGCGGATTTTTAAGGAAGACTCTGGCTATTGAAAGCCTCTGCTTCTGACCTCCCGACAGTCTTACTCCGCGTTCGCCTATCTCGGTATCGTAGCCCTTTTCAAGGGTCATTATATAGTCGTGAATATTGGCACGCTTGGCTGCCTTTATCATCTCCTCTTCGGTGGCGTCAAGTCTGCCGTAGAGAATATTGTCGCGTATTGTGGCGTTGAAGAGATAGATGTCCTGTTGGACTATTCCTATATTTCTTCGGAGCGAGGCGGCGGTGAACTCGTTGATGTTCCTGCCGTCTATTTTTATTTCGCCTTCTTCTATCCTGTAGAAATTGGGAATGAGGTGGCATATTGTGGTTTTTCCTCCGCCCGACGGGCCCACAAGGGCAAAGGTTTGTCCCTTTTTGACGTCCAGGCTTACCTTCGAGAGAACCTCTTTGGTTTCGTCGTAGGCGTAGGATACGTTGCAAAGCTCGATATGACCTTCAAGTATGCCTGCGTCTGCCGCACCCTCGGCGTCCTTTTCGGGCTCTTCGTCCATAATTTCCACGAAGCGTTCAAATCCCGTGGAGGCGTTCTGGTACATTTCCATAAAGTTTATCATAGTCATTACGGGGCCGATAAAGAGGTTTATGGACACGATAAACGCCGAATATTCGGGAAATCCGATTGAGCCGTTGTAGATGAATATTCCGCCCGCGATAAGGACGATGACGTTAAAGACGTCGGTGATGAAGGTGGTGGAGGAGTGGAAGCGGCCCATAGCCTTGTAGGCGTCTTTGCGTGCGCGGACGAACTCGCCGTTGCTCGCCTCAAACTTTTCAAGCTCGCACTCGGCGTTATTGAAGGCTTTTGTTACGCGTATGCCCGATATACTGCCTTCAAGCGAGGCGTTTATCCGTGCTATCGACTGTCGGCTTCTCTGGAATGCGTCACGCATTTTGCCTCGCAACAGAACTGCCGCCAGAATCAAAAATGGCACGCAGGCGAAGATTATCAGTGTCAGCCAGACGTTGATGCTTGAGAGATAGATAAAGGAAGCGACCACAGAAATGCTTGAAATGAGAATGTTTTCGGGGCCGTGGTGAGCCAGCTCACTGATATCCATAAGGTCGTTTGTCATACGTGACATCAGCTTTCCCGTTTCGTGGTTATCGTAGAATCGGTAGGGGAGCGTCTCCAGCTTTTTGAACAGCTCGGAACGCATCTGTGCCTGCATTTTTACGCCCATAACGTGGCCGTAGTACTGAATGAAGTAGTTTAACATCATTCTGATAAAGTAGAGAGCCAGCAAGCCCGCACCGAGAAGTATGACGAATTTGACGGAGGTGTTAAAATTTTCGTTGCCGCCAAATCCGCGTTCCACGCGGTCAAGCATTTCACGCGTCATTATGGGGTAGACTATGGCGATAAGCGACACAAGCAGTGAGGCTATCATATCCATAGCGAATATTTTTTTGTGGGGCTTGTAGTAGGATAAAAATCTTTTTAACATATCAATTCCTTTTGGGGGATTTCCCGTTATCTCAATAATTCCAGTATTTTTTATCGAGCTTTCGGTAATTTATAGCCTCGGCGATGTGCTCGTCGTTGATGACCTCAAGCTCGTCAAGGTCGGCGATGGTTCTTGCCACTCGGAGAAGTCTGTCGTAGCCTCTTGCCGAGAGCCCGAGAACCTCGTAAGCCTCCTTGAGGTACGCCTGAGCCTTGTCCGAGAGCACGCAGTATTTGCGTACCATTGCGGGGGGAAGCTCGGCGTTGCAGAGGAAGCCGTCCTCCTCCATTCGAGCCGCCGAATAGGCGCGTCCTTTTTTTACTCTCTCTCGAATGACCTCGGATTTTTCAGCCAGCGGGTCGGGTCTTGAAAGCTCTTCGTAGCTGACTGTGGGGATTTCTATCTGTATATCCATACGGTCAAGCAGAGGGCCGCTTATTTTCGAGACGTAGCGTTTAACGTCGTCGGGGCGGCAGGTGCAGGGACGTGTGGGATGTCCGTAATATCCGCAACGGCAGGGGTTCATAGCCGCCACCAGCATAAATGAGCAGGGGTATGTAACTCTGCCCGCCGAGCGTGTTATGGTGATTTTTCTGTCCTCAAGGGGCTGACGCAGGGCGTCGGTTACCGCTTTGGGGAACTCGGGGAACTCGTCAAGGAAAAGCACGCCGTTGTGCGCCAGTGAAATTTCGCCCGGCATAGGGTTGGTGCCTCCGCCCACAAGGCTTACCGCACTCATTGTGTGGTGGGGCGAACGGAAGGGACGGGTGACTATCAGTGCGTCGCGGCTGTCAAGCAGACCGCAGACCGAGTGTATCTTGGTGGTTTCCACAGCCTCGGAAAAGCCCATTTTTGGCATAATTGTGGGCAGACGCTTGGCAAGCATAGACTTGCCCGTGCCGGGAGGGCCGATAAGGAGAATATTGTGACCGCCCGCGGCGGCTATTTCCATAGCTCTTTTGGCAAGGTACTGACCCTTAACGTCGATGAAGTCCACGCCGTAGTTCCGTCCGGGGGTGTCGGGGCTTGGAATGTGGTAGGCGGTGGGCTGTTTTTTGGTTTCGTTTATATGATTGACTATCTGGATTATGTTGTCTATGGCGAACACCTTCAGCCCGGGAATGACCGTGACCTCGGGTGCGTTCTGGCGAGGCACGAAAACCGTGTCAAAGCCCTCCTTTTCGGCGGCGGAGCACATAGAGAGGCAGCCGCGAACCGGGCGAAGCTGACCCGAAAGCGACAGTTCGCCGATGAAAAGCATCTTTGAAAGGTCCACGTCGGGCTTTACGTAGCCCGCGTTTCTGAGGATTCCCAGAAGAATTGCCACGTCAAAGCCCGAGCCCTCTTTGCGTTTGTCGGCGGGGGCAAGGTTGACCATATGGGCAAGAGCGGGGAACTTTACGCCGCTGTTTTCGCAGGCGGCTTGAACTCGCTCTTTAGCCTCTTTTATTGACGCGTCGGGAAGCCCCACGATGTCAAATGAGGCGGGTTTCTTTTGGGAATTGCATTCTACGGTCACGATGTAGCCGTCAATGCCGAAAATTCCCGCACTGTATATTGTCGATAACATTTTCAAATCCTCTTTCGGTTTTATTGAGGTTATGGGGGAACAGAGAACGGGGGAACGTTAGGGGGAACGTGTTCCTTTTTGAAAAAAGGAACCGAAAAACTTTCCTGATG
>JAFTLM010000324.1 GCA_017455945.1 Clostridia bacterium
AAAAGATAAGAAACAATAGATAAAAAATGGGCTGAATCCGATGATTCAGCCCATTGAAATTTAATCTGTCGATTATACTTCGGGGATTGTGATCTCGATCTCGTGACCAAGCTCTGCGGACTTGCAGATTCCGTCAAGGATTGCCTGGTTGATAACGATCTGAGAGGAAGGAATGGGAGCTGTGCCGCCGTTCTTGCAAGCGTCGATGAATGCGCGAACCTTCTTCTCGAAGAGGGAAGGACCTTCGTTCTTCTGAACGGGGATCTCTGTGCAAACCTGAGAGCCTGCAACCTCGTGGTAAATCTTAAGAGGACCGCCGATAGAACCGTTCCAGCACTCTGTGGAGGGGATACGGAGACCGCCCTTTGTACCGAGAATAAGAGCGTCGCCTGCGGTGTCCATGTTCATAGCCCAAGAAATTCTGAAGTCAAGAATGATGTCGCCTTCAAGACGTACAAAGCCTGCCGCGAAGTCGTCAACGCCGAACTTTTCAGCATATTCGGGATGACCGCTCTTTACGTAGTTGGAGTAATTGGGGTCTGTTCCGAAGAAAGCGGACTTGTAACCTGTAACTGTAAGAGGCTTGGGATAGCCAACAGCGTTAAGAAGCATATCGAGAGAGTAGCATCCGATATCACCGAGAGCACCGATACCGCCTGTTTCCTTTTCGATAAATGTTGTACCGAAGGGCGTGGGGATACCGCGGCGGCGACCGCCACCTGTCTGGATGTAGTAGATCTTGCCGAGCTCGCCGGATTCAACGATTCTCTTGATCATCTTCATGTTCTCGTCAAGTCTGGGCTGGAAGCCAATGGAGAGGATCTTTCCGCTCTTCTTCTCCGCCTTCATAACCTCAACAGCCTCCTCAAGGGTAACTGTAAAGGGCTTCTCAAGAAGGACGTTGAGACCGTTCTCAAGAGCATAGATTGCGGGAGCAGCGTGCTGACGGTTGTATGTACAGATAGTAACCGCGTCAAGGTTAAGAGACTTGTCGTCGATCATTTCCTTGTGAGAAGCGTAGTCGGTCTTAACACCTTCAACGCCGCCTTCCTCAAAGAACTTAGCAGCCTTGCCGGGGATAAGGTCACAGCCTGCTACGATCTCAACGTCGGGCTGATTCTTAAGAGCTCTGAGATGAGCGCCTGCGATCCATCCGCATCCGATGAAACCGATACGGAACTTCTTGCTTGTGTCAATAGATGTTTCGGAATGTACTTCCTTGAAAGCATCAAGATTGTCATTGATTGCCATAATATTTTTCCTCCAAAAATAAATTTTATTTGAAATCAATAGCCTATTGATTCAAGATACTTGCGGCTCTTCTCGATAGATTCGAGAGAGGTGAGACCCATACTGGGTTTGTCCTGCTCGACCACTACCCAGCCTGCTTCTGCGTACTCGGAAGCCTTAAGAATGGACGGGAAGTCCTGAAGACCGCTTCCGACGGGACGGAACTCAAAGTTGCCGGGCCTTGCGGGAGCCTTCTTGTTGATACCGATAAGCTCGTACATATCCTCGGACTTTTCGCCGTAGAAGTCCTTGAGGTGAACTACGGGAGCACGTCCCTTGTACTTCTTAACGTACTCGGCGGGATTTTCACCGCCTACGTTTACCCAGCAAGTGTCTATCTCTGTCTGGAGATAGTCGGCGGGAATTGTATCGTAAAGGATATCAAGAGCATATTTGCCGTCGATGGTTACGAACTCGAAGTCGTGGTTGTGGTAAAGGAGGGTAAGTCCGTTTTCGTGAGCCTTTTTACCGATTTCGCGAATGTCTGCGATTGTCTTTTCCCAACCTGCCGCACCGGGGCGGTCATCGGGATTGAGATAGGGAACAACGATAAACTTGCAACCGATGGTGGAGTAGTCCTTGATTACCTTATCGCAATCCTCTCTCATTTCTGCGAGAGCCACGTGAGCCGAAACGGGAACAAGTCCGATTTCTTCGCACATTGCCTTGACGTCCTCTGCAGAGTTGCCGTAAAGACCTGCAAACTCAACGCCGTCATAGCCCATATCCTTGATTTTTTGAAGTGTACCGCGCATATCCTTTTCGGCATAGTCGCGTACAGAGTAAACCTGAACAGCTACTGGAAGAGCCATATCAATACCTCCGTGATTGTTTTAATAATTTGACCGAAAAAAATTTACACTCGAAAAAAACGAATGCAATTTATTCGTCCACAAATTAATTATAAGACATATTATGTCATCTTTCAAGTCATATTAAGCTAAAAAAAAGACAAATGTTGCTGTCACCTGCCATTGCGTAAAAAATTTACCATAAAGGGGAACTTGACAAAAATTGAGAGAAGTGATATCATAAATACAAATAAAAACAAGAGCCTGAGGCTTGGGAGGTAAATTATGATTTGGTTAGGTGTGTCGTTTGCGGCTATAGTTGTTTTGTTTATCGCTTTCGGATTCAGCGAGAGCTATACTTACAAAAAATTCACTTGGAAATGTAACAAAAAGCAGTTTGTTGCCATTCTCGGTATCCTTCCCGTATTTTTGGGAATGTTGGCTGTTGTTCCCACCGGACATACGGGAATACTTACCACCTTCGGTAAGGTTGAGGACGTTACGCTTGAAGCGGGCGTGCACTTCAAGTGGCCCGTGCAGGAAGTGGTTGCGATGGACAACAGAACGCAGAAGAGAATGCTTGACCTCAAATGCTTTTCCAGCGATATTCAGGAGGTTACCATAAAGTACTCCATAAACTACCAGATACAGAAGAATAACGCGCAGACTATATACAAGACGATAGGTCAGGATTATTATGAAATAGTTATGGACCCCAGAATCCAGGAAGCGGTCAGAAGTGTAATCGCGAACTATACGGCGGAAAGTCTTATCGAGCAGAGAGAGGTTCTTTCTCAGCAGATAACGGCGATACTTGTTGACGAGCTTGGAATGTATAATATCGAGGTGGTAAACACGGCTATCGAGGATATGGATTTCTCGGATGCGTTTACTCAGGCGGTTGAGGATAAGCAGGTTGCCCAACAGCAGCTTCTTAAGGCAAAGACCGAGCAGGAACAGCTTACAATGGAGCAGCAGGCGGAGGCAGAGCGTCAGGAGATTGCGGCAAACGCAGAGGCGAGCATAGCGGTTATCCAGGCTAACGCCGATAAAGAGGTTTTGAAAATCCAGGCAGACGCGGCAGAGTACGCGGGACAAAAGGACGCGGCTGTAAATGAGGCACTTGCGAAATCGCTCACAGACGTGCTTCTGGAGTACTATGAAATCAAGCAGTGGGACGGAAAGCTTCCCGAATATCTCGTTCAGGGAGTGGAGGGCGTAAGCCCCATTCTCGGTTCGGTAAATACTAAAGACTGATTTTTGGAGATAGGCGATGTCAGAAAATAAAAGAGGCAGATTTATCGTAATTGAAGGAATAGACGGAGCGGGTAAAACCACCCAGATAGAAATATTGGCACAAAAGCTGAGGGAAGAGGGAAGAACCGTACACGTGACCGCCGAACCAACGGCATCGGTCAGCGGAGGGCTTCTCCGTGACGCCTTGGGCGGAATATCTGACAGGACGGCGTGCGAAATGGCGGCACTTTTCGTCCTTGACAGAATTTTTCATAACGTCAACCCCAACGGCATAAACGCTATGCTTGAAAAGGGAATTGACGTTATATGCGACAGATATTATTATTCTTCGTTGGCATATCAGGGAAGTCAGACTGATTTTGAGTGGGTCAAGGATATGAACCTTAATTGCCCCGAAATACGTGTTCCCGATATTTGTATCTTCCTGGACCTTTCTCCCGAGGAAAGTCTTAAAAGGATTTCCAAAGGACGGACCACCACCGAGCTCTACGAAAAGCTTGATACACTTCAAAGCGTGAGAAACCGCTTTTTCGACGTATTTGAGTTGTTGAAAGAGAGAGATAATATCAAGGTGATTGATACTACCGGCTGTACAATAGAAGAGGTCGCGGAGAAAATATCGCTTGAGATAAAGTGAGAAATGGCTGTCCTTGCGGACAGCCATTTCTCGTGTGAGGGATTCTATGCTTTCTATTGACAAAAAAACTTTTTCCAAGTATAATTAAAGGTGATAAAAGTTTAAAAGGAGAATCGTATATGAAAAGATTTGTTTGTGCGGTGTTGGTGCTCTTGTTTGTGCTTTCGGCGTTTCCTCTGTTTGCGTCTGCCACAAATAAGTTTGCGGAGAGCGACGGTATGACGTTTGACGACAACAGTACGTATCCCGTTTCAAAAAGCTATGAGGATGAGCCGCTTTCTTTCGAATCGTGGCTTTACGTGCCAAAGGGGGCAGGACGTGCAGGTGCGGTTCTTGGAAATTACGCGGGCTCTACCGCGTGTGTGAATTTTGAAATTACCACAAACGGAAGACCGCGTATGTACGTGGTTGAATACACGAGCGGAGAGAAGGCAATTCACGACGTTACCTTTTCCTGCGATATAAGAACGGGTGAGCCGGTACACGTTGCGATAGTTCACGACCCCGCGGCGGCAAAAACGTATTGTTATGTCAACGGAACGCTTAAGGAAACAAAAAACGGGGCGCTCAACATAACCGCGGAAGTGTGTAAGACCCCCTATATGTTCGGAGGCGACCGCAGAGGAGGAAATACTCAGTACTTCAAGGGCGCTATCGAAAGCGTGGCGGTGTATTCCTATCCGCGTACGGAAAATGAGATAAAAAAAGCGATGAATTCGGGTGTTGATAAGAGTGACAGCGGGCTTATTGCTTATTATGACACCGTAGGACTTGAGGGCGACCGTGTCAAGGACGAAAGCGGTAACGGCTATGATGTCCGCGGTATCGTAAAATGGATAAAAGACAAGCCTCCCGTGAACGATTATTCCTATTCTTTCTGCGTTGTCGGCGATACTCAGGTGGTAGCGTATAAAGAACCGGAAAAACTGGCTTGCATCTATGATTGGATAGTGGCTAACAAAGACTCAAAGAAAATAGAGTACGTTATAGGACTTGGCGATATTACCGACAAAAATACCGATGCCGAGTGGACCGAGGCGAGGGAACAGATATTCAAGCTTAACGGCGTAGTTCCGTATTCTCTTGTCAGAGGCAACCACGACGGCACTGCCAATTTCAACAAATATTTTGATGTTCCGAATTACAATAATGAGTTTGAGGGAAGATATATCGACGGCAAGATAGACAACACGTGGCGTACGTTCCGCGTAGGGGAGACCGATTTTCTCCTTCTCGTGCTTGATTACGGAGCCTCAGATGCGATTTTGAACTGGGCGGCGGGTATCATCGAAAGCCACCCCGGGCATAAGGTTATCATAACCACACATTGCTATCTCTACCGCGACGGAACAACTCTCGACGTGGGGGACGTTTGTCCTCCGAACGCAAGCGGAGCCAATGACGGTGTGAGAAATAACGGCGACCAGATGTGGGATAAGCTGGTGTCAAAGTATGAGAATGTCTTCCTTGTGCTGTCGGGACACGACCCCAGCGATAACGTAGTGGCAACCCAAACCGAGGGCGTGCACGGAAATGTGGTTACGCAGATGCTTGTTGATCCCCAGGGCGTGGATTCCTCTCAGGGGGCTACGGGTATGATTGCGATGCTGTATTTTTCAAATGACGGAAAAACCTTGACGGTGGAGCAGTATTCCACAGTGCGTGACGCGTACTATATGAACACCAGCCAGTTTGAACTGGAGCTTCCGGAAAGCTTTTGGAAAAACACGGAGGCAGAGGAAAAGCCTAACGAATTTCCCGACGAGACAGTTTCTCCCGACACGGAGAGGGAAGAGGCACCTTCGCCTGTGGAAACAATCGGAGGAGTCGATAAGCCGACAGAAGTTTCGGTTAATCCGATTTTTCACCCGATGTCATTCGTGCTTGGAATTGTGGCAGGAGTAGTGTGCTGTGCCGTAGTATTTATCATTTTCAGAAAGAAGAAATAAACACAAAGGGGTTGCCGCAGGCAACCCCTTTGTTGCGTGTCTTGGTCGAAAATGCGAACTGGGTTTGTGCTACGCACAAAGATGTGTCGCCGCGCAGATATAAATAACACCGCCACAGCAAAAGCTGTGTCGGTGTTATTGGCACCCGCAACGGGAAGCATGACCTGCGGTCAATATTTTCTCCCGACCGACGGTCAGCAAGCTACCGTCGGGTCTCGGTCGAAAATGCGAACCCAATTTGTGCTGCGCACAAAGATGTGTCGCCGTGCAGATATAAATAACACCGCCACAGCAAAAGCTGTGTCGGTGTTATTGGCACCCGCAACGGGAATCGAACCCATAACTACCCCTTAGGAGGGGGCTATTATATCCATTTAACTATGCAGGCGTACTACAGTATTGTATCATATTTGTTGGGAAAAATCAAGAGGGTATGGGAAAATATTGAAAAAGGACTTGCTTTGCAAGTCCTTTTTCTGGTGCTCCATCGGGGAATCGAACCCCGGACACCTTGATTAAAAGTCAAGTGCTCTACCGCCTGAGCTAATGAGTCGAGTTGCCTGTTGCAACTTGCATAGTATAGCACAGTTTTTTTGACTTGTCAACCTTTTTTTGTAAAAAACTTTATGCCCGGCGGCGCTCAAAGGGCCAAATCAGCTCTCGGCGCGCAGCTGTGAATGGATGAAGGACTGTACCTCGTCGGGATGGATGCGCATGACGGTAGCGATCTCGCCGTGCAGCAGTCGCTCTGCCCGGGCAAAGGCCTGCTCGTCGGCAGCGTATAGCTTGCGACCGATCTCGGACTGCTGCTCGCGGCGGGCATGGATCGTTCGCAGCATGCGGAGCAAAAGGCGGCGGTCGCCGCTTTGCAAAATGCCGCGGAACATCTCACTTCGGCTGCGTGGGTCGTTGATCCATTCCAACAGCTCGTCATCACAGCCCTGGCGGATGAGCGACTGTACCTCCTCCTGCGACAAAAGGCTGTGCATCTGAGCGGTCAGCGTCGGCGCGTC
Organism: Clostridia bacterium; assembly: GCA_017455945.1. Classification (GTDB taxonomy): domain Bacteria; phylum Bacillota; class Clostridia; order Oscillospirales; family CAG-272; genus RGIG8775. The sequence goes on from JAFTLM010000324.1 coordinate 6,938, forward strand.
CGTAGGCACGTAAATGACCGTCTTGGGATCGTCGGCGGGGGACAGGATATAATAATCCTTGGCCTCTCCGGAAAAGCTTTCCGAGCGGATCTCCTCAATGCGGCATACACCGTTACTTCCGTACATCACGTCACTTCCAACGGTAAACATATACAGCTCCCCCTTATCATATCGCGTTGCCTCGGATCGGATGGTGGTCCT
>JAFTLM010000325.1 GCA_017455945.1 Clostridia bacterium
AGAGGTGTGCCGTCGGGAAGATAAGGCATATCTTCCTGGGGAAGGATACGGGAAACGACACCCTTATTACCGTGACGGCCCGCCATCTTGTCACCAACGGAGATCTTTCTCTTCTGAGCAAGATAGATTCTTACGCTCTTGTTAACGCCTGCGGGAAGCTCGTCACCGTTTTCACGAGAGAACACCTTAACGTCAACAACGATACCCGATTCTCCGTGAGGAACACGAAGGGATGTATCTCTGACGTCACGTGCCTTATCTCCGAAGATTGCACGAAGAAGTCGTTCTTCTGCGGTAAGCTCTGTCTCTCCCTTAGGTGTAATCTTACCGACAAGGATATCGCCTGCACGAACTTCGGTTCCGAGTTTTACTATACCCTCTGCGTTAAGATCTTTAAGTGCATCCTCACCCACATTGGGTATTTCTCTGGTTATTTCCTCCGGGCCGAGCTTTGTATCTCTTGCGTCGTGCTTATACTCTTCTATATGAAGAGAAGTATACACGTCATCACGCACAAGACGCTCATTAAGGAGCACGGCGTCCTCGTAGTTATAGCCTTCCCAAGTCATAAAGCCGATGAGGGCATTCTTACCGAGAGCTATTTCTCCGTTGGACGTTGCAAGGCCGTCTGCAATAACCTGACCCGCTTCGATCTTTTCTCCCTGATCAACGATGGGACGCTGATTGAAGCAAGTTCCCTGGTTGGTTCTCTTAAACTTAATAAGGTCGTAAACATCCTTCTTGCCATCTTCGCCAACTATCACGATTTTATCGGCATCAACACGCTCTACACGGCCGGAATTCGCAGCTGTAACCACAACGCCCGAATCTATCGCAGCGTTATACTCCATACCTGTACCTACTATAGGCGAGTCGGTAACCATAAGCGGAACCGCCTGCTTCTGCATGTTCGCACCCATAAGTGCACGGGCATTATCGTCGTTTTCAAGGAACGGAATCATAGCGGTAGCTACAGACACGACCATTTTAGGCGACACGTCCATATAGTCAACCTCAGAGGCATCAACCTCAATAATTTCAGCCTTATCTCTTACGACAACACGCTTGTTCACAAAGCGTCCGTCTGCATCGAGAGGCTCGTTTGCCTGAGCAACTATATAGTTATCTTCTTCGTCGGCAGTCATATACACGGTTTCATCGGTAACAATTCCCGTTGCCTTATCAACCTTTCTGTAAGGAGCCTCGATAAATCCGTAATCGCTGATACGCGCATAGGTTGTAAGATAGGATATAAGACCGATGTTGGGTCCTTCGGGGGTTTCTATAGGACACATTCTACCGTATTGGGTATAGTGAACGTCACGCACGTCGAAAGATGCACGGTCACGGGAAAGACCGCCGGGACCAAGAGCCGAAAGTCTTCTCTTATGTGTAAGCTCCGCAAGAGGGTTGTTCTGGTCCATAAACTGCGAAAGCTGTGAAGAACTGAAGAATTCACGGATAGCTGTAGACACGGGACGAACGTTGATAAGCTGCTGAGGCGTTATCTTTTCATTGTCCTGAGTGGTCATACGTTCCTTAATCATTTTATCCATCTTGGAAAAGCCCGATCTGAACTGGTTCTGAAGCTGTTCGCCTACAGAACGGATTCTACGGTTTCCGAGATGGTCGATATCATCAACACTTCCTATATCGTGGGTAAGATTGAGCATATAGTTAATGGAAGCAAATATATCGTCCTTGGTAATATGTTTCGGGCAAAGCTCGCCTACACGTGCCTTACACATTTCCTTAACCGCGTCAACGTCCCCTCCGCACTCTTCCACAATGGAAAGAAGGACATTGGTTCTTACCTTTTCCTTTATATCGCAATCCGCAAGGTCGAAGCCGAGAATGGTTTCGGGATATACGGTATTGTTTGAGAAAATCTTTACTGTATCATCATTATCAAGCTTAACAAACACTTCGTTAACACCGGCTTTTTCGATGGCAACAGCATCTTCCTTATTAATAACGGTACCGCTCTCAAAAAGCACCTCGCCGGTAAGAGGGCTTACAACGTCAGCAGCCAGTCTGCGGTTGGCAATTCTTTCGGAAATAGCCAACTTATTATCAAACTTATATCTACCTACAGGAGAAATATCATATCTGGCGAGATCGAAGAAATATCCGTTAAGGAGAGAGTACGAAGACTCAACTATAGGAGGTTCGCCCGGGCGAAGCTTTTTGTATATCTCCTTTATAGACTCAACACCGCAGCTTGTGCCGGCGTTAGCCGCCATTTCCGTCAATTCGTCTTCAGCAAACGTGGTCGCAAGTGTCGCTTCATTTCCGAATATACCGTACACATCGTCCTCGGTTTCGATAGTAGATCTGTATTCGGGGTTTTTGGCATTTTCACCAACGAGCTCAACTCCGAGTGCTCTGATAAGCATTGTAACAGGAACCTTGCGGTTCTTGTCTATACGCACGTACATCTTGCCCTTCGAGTCTATCTCATATTCAAGCCAAGCTCCGCGATACGGAATAACCTGAGCGTTATAAATCTTATTTCCGCCCTTCTCAACTTCCGATGCATAGTACATTCCGGGAGAACGTACAAGCTGAGAAACGATTACTCGCTCTGCTCCATTGATGACGAAAGTTCCTGTTTCCGTCATTATCGGAAGCTCACCCATAAACACGTCAGCCTGCTTTACCTCACCGGTAAGCTTGTTTGTAAGTCTGACATTTACCTTAATAGGAGAAGCATAGTTCACATTTCTTGCTTTACTCTCCTCTACAGAGTACTTCGGCTTTGAATCTATGGAGTACGAGAGGAACTCTATAGAAAGATTTCCCGAATAATCGGTTATCGGAGAAACCCCTTTGAGAACCTCGTCAAGTCCCTTTTCCAAAAACCATTTAAACGACTTTGTCTGAATTTCCACCAGGTTGGGAAGTTCAAGCGTGTTCTTTGTCTTGGAAAAGCTCATTCTCACGTTCTTGCCAAGCTTTTGCTCTTTTACATTGACCATTAATACATTCACTCCTTCAAAGTAGTATTCTCCGCGTCCGCCGGAGAACCCCAAGGCTACCTTTTTTCAACTCACGATTATAAGGAAGAATTTTAGTTCATTCCCTTATTTTGCCACTTTCCTGCGGACAGAAATAGCAATTATAATGCAGTTTAATATTTTAGCATCTTTTCCTTGATTTGTCAAGTCTTTTTTCAAAAAAAATTCAAAATTTTTAAAAGACTTGTGTTATATAGCAAGAGTGAATCAAAAAAGCACTCGGCAAAGCCGAAAAATTTTCAATTTATTCAAATAAAGTTTTCGGAAAATTTTCTTTTTCAAAAGAAAATCTGTTATACTGTTGTAAACACCCCTCACTTGATAATAGATTGATAATAGAATTGACGGTGAATGGCTGTTTTTGACTTACAACATTTCAAATTAACACGGAGGTCTTCATTGTGAAAAAGACGATTGTGATATTTTTCAGTTCTTTACTTATAATTTCTATGCTTTTTACAGGGTGTCAAAGCGACAAAATTTCCTGCCCTCCCGAACCTCTCGATTCAAACGAAACGCCTGAAACCGCACCTTATACAGTGAACGAAAGTGAGAAACTTGTGTATAATCTCTATAAGGAAACCGAAGATTTTGGCTTTACATTGGAAAGTAGTTCCGGCTCTTTAAAGAGAGGAGAAACTGTAAAGTTTTATGTTAGCGTTACCAATCTTACGAATGAAATGATAATCGCACCGTTTTTCGGGCTTAAAGCTTACGTACGTTTAGTCTGTAAAACTCCTCAAAACGAATACTATCTCACGGATGAATACATCATTTACGCCAAAGAAAGTCGAGTTATAGACGTATCAACGCAGATAACTGTTGCTAACGGAGAAAAGTCAGAGACAAACTACGACAGCTTCCTGATTCCCGAGCACGCCATTCCCGGAAAATACAGCGTTGAATGTAGCTTCAACGGTTCAAAAGTGGTATTTGAAGATATATTCACACTGGATTAAAATGACTAAAAAATCACTTTCAAAAAAAATTTGAAAAAAATTTCAAAAAACTATTGCATTTTCTTTCCGAATGTGGTATGATATAGCCTGTATGGACGAATGCAACGGTACACCCTCTCAGGTATCGTTGTGTAGACTAACTATCGGAAAGGGAGATGAAAAAATGCCGAACATCAAGAGTGCAAAGAAGCGTGTTAAGGTTATCGAGACCAAGACACTTCAGAACAAGATTTTCAAGACACAGCTCAAGACTGACATCAAGAAGTACGAAGCAGCACTTGAAGCCGGAGATGCTGAGCTTGCTAAGGTTACCTACAAGGCAGCAGTTAAGAAAATCGACCAGGCAGCAGCTTGCGGAATCATTCACAAGAACGCAGCAGCTCGCAAGAAGAGCCAGTTCACAAAGAAGCTCAACGCTATTGGCTAATTCTTCAAAAAAGTTTAACCGCCGAGATTTCTCGGCGGTTTTTCTTTGCACCTGCCGGTGCGGGCGATTGACTTCGTCATTCACGCAAAACGCAAATGCAAACATACCTAACGCAATACGAAAACCGCTGTCCGAACAACAGCGGTTTTCTCTTTATAACGTATTACATTCAGGGCACGACCTGTGTGTAGTGCCACACAGACCAATTTTTTGTCATTCGCTCTCCGCGCCCTCTACGTAGTGCTTTGCCTGGGTTGAAAAAAGCTCGTAATATCTTCCCTCTTTTGCCATAAGCTCCTTATGAGTGCCCATTTCTATAAGCTCGCCGTACTCAAGCACGATAATCTTCGATGCCGTAGTAGCACTCGAAAGTCTATGCGAAACGAAAATGGTAGTTTTATCTTTGCGAAGCTCCTCAAACTGGCTATATATTTCTTGCTCAGCTATAGCGTCAAGGGAAGCTGTAGGTTCGTCAAGTATAAGCACATCGGAGTCGCTATAGAAGGCTCTTGCGATAGCAAGCTTTTGCCACTGACCTATAGAAAGCTCTATACCGTCACGCTCAAAGATTCGCATCAAAGGAGTTTCATAGCCCGCGGGAAGTCTTTCTATAAAGTCGTCGGCGTTTGCCGATTCGGCAGAACCAACCACTCTTTCGTCGTCACGCTCCGCACCGACTTCTCCGAAAGCAATATTCTCCGAAACGGTACAAGCGTATTTTCCGAAATCCTGGAATATTATACCGAACATACGGTACAGGTCTTTCGGGTCGTATTCTTTGATATTTACGCCGTCGAGATATATTGCTCCTTCAGTGGGGTCGTAAAGTCTTGTAAGCAGTTTTATAAGCGTAGTTTTCCCCGCGCCGTTAAGTCCGACAAGCACTGTAGTTTCTCCGGGTTCAAGCGTAAAGCTGACGTTTTTAATAACCATTCGGTCTGTACCCGGATAAGCGAAGCTGACGTTTTTAAACTCAACAGTATGCGGGACACCGCGTTCAAGCACGTGTGAAACCTTAGGCGCCTTGATACTTTTATCGGCTTTCATAAAGGCTATAAGGTTGTCTATAAACAGTGTTCCCTCATATATTGTAGCCGAAATTCCTATCAAGCTTGCCACAGCACCGGCTATGGAAGAAAGTGCGTTAGTATAAAGCGAATAATCTCCTATTTTATAGTCTCCTCCGACAACGCCCATGGCGATAATTGCGTAAAACACGCAATTCACAGACGAAGAAACAAACGCCATAATAACCGTCCATATGCTTTCTTTAGCCACGAGACGTCTTATACCTGAATAATATCCGTCAAAAACAGCTTTATACTTATTTACAAAAGTTCCGCCAAGGTCAAACAATCTTATTTCCTTAACAACGTCCTTATTAACCATTATTTCGGAATAATAGTTCATCTGCCTGCGTTCTTTGGAACGGTGTCTCATATACTTGAAATGCTTGTGTCTGTACACAAAGCTGACCGCGGCAGACGGTATAGAAACGATTACAACACATAGTGCCGCTAACGGAAAGGCTGCCGAAATTATAACCGCATAGCTGACCAGCCCGATTAACGTACTGAGCATTCTGAAGGTTGCCGAAAGTATCTGCACGGGACGCATTCCCGCTTCCCTGTTTGCGTTTTCAAGCTTTTCATAAAACTCCGGCATATCGTATGCCGCAAGGTCTATCTCCTCGGATTTTCTCATTATTTGGAGTTTTATGTAACTGACAACCTTCTCCCCCGCGATATGTGTAACCGCAGATTCAAGACTTCCGACAACTCTGTTGAGTATGCGGTACACGAAAAGAAAGATAAGCAAAAACATAACACTTGAAGTCCAGAAGTTTTCAAGTATTTCTTTGCCGGTTCCATCCGTAATTATCACTTGCATCTCGTTTAATATTTCCTTGGAAATAACAGCTCCGAGAACCGGCATTATACCGGTTATGACCGCTATAGACAGCATCACGAAAAGTATCCACGGACCGGTATGCCAAACGAGTGAGAAAATATAGAAAAGTCTATAGAAAAAACCGCCGAGAACCTCCTTGAGATATCTCGGAACATCTTTAACGGATTTAGGAGGAGCGACTTTTTTATAGGCAAAGCCTCCGGGTCCTATATAACTGTCCTTTGCATTACGTTTAACCTCTTCGCCATCTACGGTTCGTTTTTTCAAAGGTTCTTTCAAAAGCAACACCCTCTTTCGCTTTTCTTCGCGTATATTATAACACTTAAAAAACGATATGTAAAGACTTTTATTCGATTTTTTTCGTAAAAATGCACATTAATCTTGCTTTTGCAGCACATTATGTTGAAAAAAATCACAAAATATTTTTTAGTATCTGATAACCTATTGACAGAATGCAAAATATTACATATAATTATATATTATATTGTTATTCTAAAAAGAGAGGACTAAACTATGGAAGTAAAAGTTGTAAAATTCGGCGGCTCATCTCTTGCCGACGCAGAACACTTCAGACAGGTTGCAAAAATTATCAAAGCAGACGACGCAAGAAAATTTGTCGTTCCCTCTGCTCCCGGAAAAAGATTTTCGGCAGACATAAAAGTTACGGATATGCTTTACAAGTGCTATGAAATGATCAAGAACAACGAAAACATAGACGAGCAATTTTCCAAGATTGCAGACAGATACAACGGCATTATCTCCGAACTTGGGCTCAGCTTTGACATTTCGGGCGAGCTTGAGTACGTAAAGAACGCTATGCTTCACCATTCGGGACGCGATTACGCTGCCAGCCGCGGAGAGTATCTCAACGGTCTTATTCTTGCTAAATACATCGGCTTCGATTTTGTAGATGCAGAAAACGTTATCTTCTTCAAGGAAGACGGCACTTTCGACGAGGACAAGACAAACAGAGAAATGCGTGATGAGCTCAAGCGTCACCGCCACGCCGTTATTCCCGGTTTCTACGGTATTACTCCCAACGGAACGATAAAGACGTTCTCCAGAGGCGGTTCGGATATTACCGGTTCTATCGTTGCGCGTGCGGTTGACGCAGATCTTTACGAAAACTGGACCGACGTTTCGGGCTTTATGATGGCTGACCCCAGAATCCTTGACACCCCCTGCACCATTGACACCATCACATATAGCGAGCTCCGCGAGCTTTCCTACATGGGTGCTACGGTGCTTCACGACGAGGCTATATTCCCTGTAAGATACGCGGGAATCCCGATTAACATCAAGAACACAAACCGTCCCGAGGATCCCGGAACGATGATAGTCCCTCACGCTCACACCTATGACCACGACAGAATCATCACCGGAATTGCGGGCAGAAAGGGTTACTCTGTCATCACCATTGAGAAAGATATGATGAACTCCGAGATTGGCTTTGGCAGACGCGTGCTTGAAGTATTCGAAGAAAACGAAATTTCTTTTGAGCATCTTCCCTCGGGTGTTGACACAATGAGTGTTGTTGTGGAAACCAAGCAGATAGACGACGTTCGCGACAGACTGCTCAACAGACTTCAGAGAACAGTACGTCCCGACACCATATCCATCGAAGACGGTCTTGCGCTTATCGCTGTTGTCGGACGCGGAATGGTAAAGACTAAAGGCACGGCTGCACGCGTTTTTGACGCCATTTCAGACGCAGACGTAAATATAAAAATGATAGACCAGGGTTCGAGCGAGCTTAACATCATTGTAGGTGTTGAAGAAGGCGACTTTGAAAGAACGATGAAAGCTATCTACGACGAATTTGTAAAGTAATTTATGAAAAAACTTTGTTTTGATTTGCTGAAGACTTGGTGCGACGGTCTTTTGTCACTCCGGGTACGTGGGTTTGGTGACCCAACCATAGACGGAGCGTTTCACTGCCGTGCCTGCAAGGTCTTTCACGGACGTTGTCCCGACGCGATTTATCCGTTAGTATATATGTACAAGGCAACTCGTGACGAGAAATATCTGGATGCGGCGAAAGCGGTATTTGATTGGGGCGAAAATATGCTCTGCGACGACGGTGCGGTCTTCAACGACTCGCAAAACGAGTGGAAAGGCATAACCGTTTTTGCGGCGGTTGCACTCTGCGAGGCGCTTATCTGCGGAAAAGAACTTCTTGATGCCGAAACTGTTGAAAAATGGGAAACCAGACTTCTCGGCATGGGCGAGTGGTGCTTTGAAAACCTTACCGAAAACAGCAAATCGAACATAAACTATCCTGTTACTAACGTATTTGCCATGGCACTTCTGGGTAAATATTTCGGTCGCGAGGACTTTTTGGCAAGAGCAAAAGAACTGGAAAATTACGCTATGTCCATGATAACCGAAAACGGTTTTCTTATGGGCGAGGGTAAGCCGAGAGATGCTGTTACCCCTCTCGGTTGCCGTCCCATAGACATCGGATACAATATGGAAGAGTCACTTCCCTCTCTTGTAAAATACGCTAAACTTATAGGTGACGAAGAGCTTATAGAAAAGCTTTCGGATATACTTCTCAAGCAGCTTGATTTTATGCTTCCCGACGGAGCCTGGGACAACAGCTTCGGTTCACGAAGCAACAAGTGGACCTATTACGGTTCTCGCACTTCCGACGGCTGTGCTCCCGCGTTCGTCCTCCTTGCGGACAGACATCCCGCATTTATGGAAGCGGCACGCAGGAACATTGAGCTTACAAAGGCTTGCACCTATGACGGTCTGCTTTACGGCGGGCCTCACTACAGACGCCACGGCGAGCATGCTTGTACTCATCACACATTCGAGCACGCAAACGCTTTGGCTTGCGTACTTGAACATCTTGACAAGGAGTGCGAAAGAACCGACATTCCTTGCGACACCGCACATGGCATAAAGCATTACCCCGAAATCAACACCTACAAAATGGCTTGCGGAGACTACAGGGCTACTGTTACAGGCTATGATTTCGGCATTGAGTTCGGTCACCATGCTTGCGGCGGCTCACTTACTCTGCTTTGGAAGTACGGAGTAGGTCCTATGATAGCAGGCGGCGTTGTGGGCTACAGAATTTCCGAGCCTCATAACTATCAGCTTACAACGGCAACAAGGACACATCGTTGTCTTGTGCCCCGTCTTGAAGTTCAAAAATACGGAGTTCAATACAACAGTGCGTTTTTCGCGACTCCGAAGATGAGCAACAACGGCTCAAGCATAAAGGTTATCGGCGGTCTTGCCGATCAAAAATCCCAAAGATTTGACAACGATACCGACAGGTTTTTCACCTATTCTTTAAGTGAAAACGGAATTGAAGTTTCGGTAGAAAACGCGCAGGAAACGGAATTTATCCTCCCTCTTATTGCGGGAGAGCTTGACGTAGTGTGCGGTGAAATCAAGGCATCGGAAGAGATCTTCTTCCTCACGGGGGGATTTATCGCCACCGAGCACGTAATTTCTCCCGACGCAAACGGCAATATAAAATTAATAATAAAATAAAAAAGGGCTGTTGTAAAACAGCCCAATTGCCTTTTAGCCCATATTTTCGGGAAGTTTTCTGCCTCCCATAATGTGGAAATGCAGATGCTTTACGCTCTGGCAGGCGTCCTCTCCGCAGTTGGTAATTACGCGGTAACCGTTTTTAAGACCTGCTGCCGCGGCGATTTTGGGTACAGCCTCAAATATTTTTGCCACGTACACGCTGTTATCCGCGTCAATCGCGTCGGCACAGCAGATATGCTCTTTAGGCACGACAAGAATGTGTACGGGGGTTTGGGGTGCGATGTCGTTAAACGCAAAGACGTATTCGTCCTCATATACCTTTGACGAAGGTATCTCCCCAGCAATTATTTTACAAAAAAGACAATCCATAGCTTTGTCCTCCCATTTTTTCTTAATTATACCACCATTTCCCCCATAAGTCAATAAAAAGGATCACACAAATGTACAAAATTTTTGATATTCACACCCACATTTACCCCGATAGCGTAGCCAAAAAGGCTGTTGACAGCTTAAGTGCTTTTTATGAATTTGACAAACTTTATCATTTTCTTCCCTCGGGCAAAGGCACCTTTGACGACCTTTACGCCTCCTGCATAAAATACAATATTTGCGGCTGTCTTATGCTTTGTGTTGCAACCAACGCCAAGCAAGTGGAGCACGTAAATGATTTTATGGCAAACATCGTAAAAAGCAATACATCGCCTTCATTCACACCCGTAGGCTTCGGAGGTATACATCAAGATTATCCCGACTTGGCGAAAGAAGCCGAGCGTATCGTTTCGATAGGTCTTAAAGGGGTAAAAATCCACCCCGACATTCAAAGAGTAAACATTGATGACAAAAGGCTGATGCCTCTTTACGAAGCAATAGAGGGCAAGCTTCCGCTTTATCTTCATATGGGTGATGACAGAGATGATTTTCAGTTTTCGGCTACAGAAAGATTGGTAAAAATAAAGAAAAGATTTCCCAATCTTGAGGTGGTTGCGGCACATCTTGGAGGATACACGGCTTGGCACAAAATAGGTTTGCTTACCGATTTTGACAAGATATGGTTTGACGCTTCAAGCTCTTTGTGGGTCATTGACAGCACGTATGCGAAAAGCGTTATAGAAGAGCTTGGTACAAAAAGAGTTATGTTCGGAACCGATTATCCTGTTGCCTATGCAAACGAAGAGCTTGAACGCTTTATGAAGGTTGAGCTTGACGAGGAGGCTCGCCAAGATATCCTCTACAACAATGCGGCAAGATTTTTGGGGTTATGATGAACATTGAAGTTAAAATAGATTTATGGAATTATCTCCAAAGCACAAAAAAGCCTATACTTATGTACGGAATGGGCAACGGTGCTGACAAGATACTCAAAGTGTGTGACAGCTACGGCATTGAAATTTCCGATTTCTTTGCTTCTGACGGCTTTGTCCGCGGGCACAGCTTTCACGGCAAGGTGGTTTTATCTTACTCTCAGGCAAAAGAAAAATACAATGATTTTATCGTACTTTTGTCTTTTGCATCCTCGCTTCCCGACGTTCTTGAAAACATTAAAAAGATCGCCGCCGAAACCGAGCTTTACGCCCCGGACGTTCCTGTTTTCGGAGATAATCTTTTCAATATGGAATTTTTCACAAATCATAAAAACTATTTTGAGAAGGCTTACTCGCTTCTTGAGGACGAACGTTCAAAATTTGTATACGAAAATATTATAAATTACAAATTAAGCGGTAAAATCGACTATTTGTTTGCCTGTGACGACGATGAGGACGCGGTAACAAAAGAATTGTTAAAGCCTTGCGAAATAAAGAACTATGCCGATCTGGGTGCATACAACGGCGACACGGTGCGAAAACTTATGATGCACACAAGCACACTCGAAAAGGTTGTGGCGTTTGAACCCGACAGAAGAAATTTCCGCAAGCTTTCGGAATGGGCAGAGAGCGTGGAGGTACCTCAAATTTTCCCATACAAACTGGGAGCTTGGTCTCACAAGGACAAGCTTTTCTTCGATGCCAGCGGCAACCGGAACGCCAACATCGTTGATGACGGCAAAAAGGCAACCGAAACCGACGTGGATGCCCTTGACAATATTGTCGGAAACGCATATCCCGACTATATAAAATACGACGTGGAGGGCTCGGAGTACGAGGCACTTATGGGAACCCGAAACACTATCGCCAACCACTCGCCAAAGCTTTTGGTTTCGGTTTATCACAGAAGCGAGGACTTGTACAAGCTCCCGCTTTTGGTAAAGGAGCTTAACGCTGACTACAGGCTTTATTTGAGAAAATTGCGTTATATTCCCGCGTGGGATCTGAATTTATACGCATTGAAAGGATAAAAATGTTTAAATACGAACTTCACCTCCACTCTTCACAAGGAAGCAAATGCGGACACTCCGAGGGCAAAGAATACGTGGATTTCTATATGGATATGGGATACGCCGGTGCGGTGGTCACAGACCACTTTTTCCACGGCAACACCCGTCCCGACAGAGCTCTGCCCTGGGCAGAGTACATGGAAGAATATCTTTCTGGCTACTATGATATGAAAGAAGCCGCCGAAGGCAAGGATTTTCAGGTGTTTTTCGGTGTAGAGGAACGCTTTGACACTTGCGATGAGTATCTTATATACGGTCTTGAACCGGAATGGTTTATTGCTCACCCTGAGTTACGAGAACTGGAGCGTATCGAATATCTTACGTTAGCAAAGGAAAGCGGTGCCTTTATTATACAGGCTCATCCATACCGTTACCGCGACTATTTCAGATGTGACCACCTTACAATCTCATCGTCATTGGTTGATGCCTACGAGGTTTTTAATTCTTGCAACACACCCGAGCATAACAAACTCGCTCTTATGCTGGCTCAAAAGGAAAACAAGCTTATGGTGGGAGGCTCGGACAGACACAAAGCCGAGAACTATATAGACGTTCACGGCGGCATTGTAATTCCCAATAAAGTTTACTCTATGGCGGAGCTTATCTGTGCGATAAAGAGCGGTTCAGCCCAAGTATTGGGTATAGAAACGCTGGAAGAAGTTGATCCGGA
>JAFTLM010000033.1 GCA_017455945.1 Clostridia bacterium
ATTCCAGCTCGGCTATGCGGTCGAGTATTTCGCTGTGGGATGTGGGATTTTCTCTGTCAGAATACAGATTTCCCTCTTGAAGATTAAAGATGAATATATCCAATCCGCGCTCTGCCGCGATCCTGGAATCAAGCTGTCTGAGAGAACCTGCCGCCGCGTTTCTGGGGTTGGCAAAAAGGCTCTCACCCGCCAGTTCCCTCGCCATATTAAGCTTTTCAAAAGAGGCTCTCGGCATATACACTTCCCCTCTGAGGGTAAATGAAAGCGGCTCCCTGAGCTTAAGCGGTATGGGTTGTATGGTCTTGACGTTAAGCGTAACGTCCTCGCCCACTGTGCCGTCGCCACGTGTCGCTCCCATAATCAGAACTCCGTTTTCATAGGTCAACGCCACCGAAAGACCGTCTATCTTAGGCTCTACCGAATATTCGGAACCGCCCGTAATCTCATCGGTCTTACCGATAAAATCATCTACTTCTTCAAAAGAAAAAACGTCTGAAAGAGAGTTCATTCTCACCGAATGGGTAACCTTTTCAAATTTATCGAGTGCTTTGCCGCCCACACGGTGGGTGGGAGACGCAGGGTCTTCAAGCTCGGGGTGCTTTTCCTCCAGCGCCTTGAGCTCGGCAAACATCATATCGTATTCATAGTCCGATATTTCGGGCGAATCGTAAACGTAATACAGCTTTGCGTGATAGGTCAAACTTTCACGCAATTCTTTTATTCTCTTAATCTCGGAATCCATTTTTATTCCTCCGCAATTCATTCTCCTATTATTTTACCAAATCCGTTGTTTATTGTCAATCCTTTTTATCCTATTTTACACAAGATTCTCCAAATTTATGTACCTTTTGCACAATAAATGTGTACAATTTATAAATTTTATGATACACTCTTTACAAATAGGGAACAATATGATATAATCAAATTGCAGACACGGAGAGCACCGTGCCTCTCCGTGATTAACTTCAAGGAGGATTCCTATATGAAAATTACCATTAATGCAAGACAGATGACAGTTCGCGAGAGCCTCAAGGAACTTGTTTTTGAAAAGCTTTCAAAGCTTGACAAGTACTTCTACGACGAAGGCGAGGCAACGGTCACATTCAGCCGTAAGCGAAACAACGTAAATCTTGAAGTTACTATCTACGCGGCAAACACCCTGTTCCGCTGCGAAACCGAGGACGAAACCTTCCAAAACGCCCTCGACCGCTCAATAGACACAATCGAACGCCAGATACGCAGAAATAAAACGAGACTTGAAAAGAGACTGCGCGAGGGCGTATTTGATACAGGCTACACCGCAGACGACTATATAGACGACGAGCCAGAGTTCAAGATAAGAACAAAAACCTTCTCGTTTAAACCCATGTCGGTGGAGGAAGCAATTCTCCAGATGAATCTTCTCGGTCACGAATTCTTCGTTTTCGAGGATCAGGAGAGCGGAGACACCTGTGTCGTTTACAAACGCAAGGACGGAGACTACGGACTTATAGTCCCCGAAAGATAAATTTAATCTACCGTGCCTGCCGCAATGCGGCAGGCACTTACAACTGAGGAAACGGATAAATTATGAAAATTCTTATTGCATACTCAAGTAAAAGCGGAACCACACGCGAATGTGCGGAGGAGCTGGCAAAAAAGCTGTCTCCGCAAGTTCCCACCCTCGCCAATCTTGATGAGAGCTTTCCCGATATGACCAGCTATGAACTGGTTATTGTCGGAGGGTACGTGCGTATGGGCAAAATAAGCAAAAATGCCGTCAGATACATAAAGGAAAACGAGGCCATCCTGGGAGAAACCATGCACACCTTTTTTATCTGTTGCGGAGACCCCGAAAGCACCGAATGTTATTTTCAGAGGTCAATTCCACGACCGTTGCTCGACAACTCAATCTCGAATATGAGCTTCGGAGGTGACTTGAGAATCAAAGAGCAAAAAGGACTTGACAAAATTTGGGCAAAAATGATACTTTCGAGCATAAAAAATAACAATATCTCCGAAAATATGAACGAGGAAATGGCTATTCCCGCCGTTGTTCCGGAAAACATTTCACGTTTTGCCGACGAAATCCGCCACTGTTTCTGATTTGGTGTAAATACACCAAAACATTGCAGATATTTTTGTGCAATTTAACTATATTAAAATTCTTGACAAACCGCCTCATTTGTGGTATTATATTTAGAAGAACAGAAAGAAGGTATTTTATGAAAATCATTGTTTGTGTCGATGACAATAACGGCATGATGTTCAATAAACGCCGTCAGAGTCGTGACAGCGTGCTGATCCAGGACATCGTCGCCAGTCTTAATAGTGGCAA
>JAFTLM010000326.1 GCA_017455945.1 Clostridia bacterium
AACTCATTTGAATGTGCAAACACGGTGCCTCTTGGGTAGGTAGGGAGAACATCTCCGAAGCACTTCGTGCTTCGGTTTTGCACAAAGTCCTCCATTCTCACACAGGGAGCTTTGAAATCTCCGCTCAAGGAAAAAGCCTTTCCTTCGATAGCCTTTTGCAACTCCATACCCTTTATCGGGTCATTCCCAAAATCCTCGGGTGTAACCGAAACCAAAAAGGCGGCATTGGAGTTTTCACCGTTTCTCGCGTGTCGGCTCATTCCGTTTGTCACCACAGCCTCCTGTTCGCTTGTAGCGGCAACGACGCTTCCTCCGGGACACATACAAAAGCTGTAAACGCTTCTTCCGCCCTTCAGATGGGTAACGAAATGATAGGAAGCCGCACTCTCTATTTCCTCGCTGTGGATGCCGTAAATAAGCCTGTCTATATATTTTCTCGGGTGCTCTATTCTCACGCCTATACCAAAACCACGTGCCTGCATACGCACTCCCGCACCGTCAAGCATACGGAAGGTGTCGCGTGCACTGTGTCCTATGGCAAGCACCACGCAATCCGAAAAAAGCTCTTCCCTTTTTGTTCCGCTGACAAATTCCACGCCGCACAGCTTTCCTTCCTTGACAATGAGCCTATCCACCTTTGAATCAAAGAAAATTTCGCCGCCGAGCGAAATTATTTTCTCTCGTAGCTTCTTCACTATTCCCGTCAAAAGGTCGGTTCCCACGTGGGGCGCCGCGTCGTACAGTATTTCTTCGGGTGCTCCGCAACCGACAAATTCACTCAACACCTTATAAACATAGGCGTCTGTAGCTCCGTGCTTGAGCTTGCCGTCCGAAAAAGTCCCTGCTCCGCCCTCTCCGAACTGGATATTACACTCCGTGTCAAGAGCTCCGCCTTTTTCAAAGCTTTCCACCTTTTTCTGTCTTGTATCAACGTCGCTTCCACGCTCTAATATTATAGGGCAGGCTCCGCTCTCGGCAAGTGCCAGAGCGGCAAACAGACCGCAGGGGCCGCTTCCGACAACTATCGGTCGGGAAGTAATATTGGTTTGTGGAAACGAAAGTTCAAGAGACGGACAGTTTCTTGCCAGCCCCTTTTTGCAGAGTCTTGTTTCGGTATACGGGTCAAGCGTTACCCCCACACGGAGCTTGTATTGGGCTTTTGGAGCACTTGTGTCAAGCTCTCGCCTCAAAACGGTAACAGTACCGCTGTATTCCTCGCCGAGCTTAACCGAAACCGCCTCTCGCAGAGTTTCCTCACAATAACAGAGAGGAACTTTTACTTCAATTCCGACCATTTTAACGCAAAGCCGACTCTATCAACGTGTCGATAAGCTTCTCTGAGCCGTAGCCAAGCGACTCCGCCAGCATCGGGAACATACTGATATTTGTAAATCCGGGAAGCGTATTTATCTCGTTGAATATAATTTCGCCGCTATCCTTGTCAAGGAAAAAGTCTACTCTTGAAAGCGACTTGCAATCGAGAATCTTGAAAATCTCCACCGCCTGACGGCATATTTCGGCGGAAATTTCGGCAGGAATATCGGGAGCGGTATCGGTAATTGAGGCGGCATTGTTATATTTCGAGTCAAAATCGTAGAAATCGTCTGCCGACACAACCTCACCGACCTTTGCCTCAATTCCCTTCTCGGATTCAAACACCGCACACTCAAGCTCACGGGCGTTTATAAATTTTTCTATAAGAACTCTGCTGTCGTGACCGAGAGCAAATTTCATTCCGTCCATAAGCTCTTTTCGGTTTCGTGCCTTACAAACACCTATAGACGAGCCCGACGCACAGGGCTTGATAAATATAGGAAAGCCCAGGCGTTCTATCGCTTCGTCGGCAAGTTTCTCAAGGTCGTTTTTGTTATGTCTGTCGAGAAGCAGATAGTCGGCCTGCTTGATTCCCGCGTGAGAAACGATAAGCTTTGTCATCGACTTATCCATAGAGTTTGCCGAAGCCGAAACTCCGCAACCCACGTAGGGCACTCCAAGCATCTCAAAAAGTCCCTGTATTGTTCCGTCTTCGCCATATTTTCCGTGAAGAACGGGAATAAACAGATCTATATCAATATGAATTTTTTCACCGTTTTCAAGGTAAAAAAGTCCCTTTTCCGCACCGAAATCGGCAAAGACCTCGCGTTTTTCGGAAGAGTCTACCCACGTGTCGGCAGGAATGAGAGAAACGTCGCCGTTATACAAATACCACGCACCGTC
>JAFTLM010000327.1 GCA_017455945.1 Clostridia bacterium
ACCGCGTATTCTGTCGGCAAGCTGCTTTAGGCGTTCCTTGGGCTCGCCGTGTGTGAAAGGAAAGCGTTCGCGGTTTACCTCAAGCGAGCCGAAAATGCCTATGCCTTTTCTATCGGGTGGGTCGATGGGTACGTCCCAGCCGTCATCAAGTACCACGATAAGGTCGCCTCTGACAGGCTCAAAATATTTTGTCAGCGTTCCGATGTTCCCAAAAAGAAAGTCCTCGTCAATGCGGTTGCGGAGATTGTACCCCTTTTTTCGCAGTTCTTCATTTGCCAATGCTGTGGATTGCGTTCTCCAGGAGCACCAATAATTTCCCGTTTGCTGTATGTGATTCGGAATAAGATTCATAAAACGCCTCCTGTGATGTACTTGTTTAATTATACAATTTTTCAGGAAGTTGTGCAACGCCTTTTTGAAAAAAGAGTAAGATTTCTAAAAAAGACAGTAAAATATTGTATATAATCGTGTGTGCGGTTGTGTTAAAATGTAAAAAAAGGGGGGATGGATATGGAACGGTTGATTAAAAAAGGAAAAATTGAGTATAAAAGCTCAAAGGAGATAAATTTTTCAAGACTTGGTATAGGCTTTGAAAAGCTTGACAGAGGAGTGTTTGATCCAAACAAAGCATACGATAAGGTCGCAAGGCTTGGTGTTAAAAAAATCAGAATACAGTCGGGCTGGATGCGCACCGAAAGGGAAGAGGGCGTCTACGATTTTGCGTGGCTTGACGAGATAGTTGACAATCTTGTTTCCAGAGGCCTTGAACCGTGGATTTGTCTTTGTTACGGAAATCCGGTATACACGGAGCTTGCAAAGCCGGTATTTGGTGCTGTCGGCTGTCCTCCAATTTCAACGGAAAGGGAGCGGAACGCTTGGGTCAAGTACGTTGAAGCAACCGCCGAGCACTTTAAGGGTAGAGTTTCACTGTATGAGGTCTGGAACGAGCCTGATTTGGCATATTCGTGGAGACATTCGGAAAATGAGGAGTTTAATGATTCCAAGGTGCTTGAAAATGCCGTTGAATACGGAGAATTTGCCTCTGCTACAGCACAGGCGGTAAAGCGTGCCGACGCTGACGCAAAGGTAATCGGCTTTGCTGTTGCCAATCCGAGGAATTTTGCTTACGTTGATACCGCAATGTCTACGGGACTTTATAGGTATATAGATTACGTCTCGTTTCACGTTTATTCCTGCCGCGATAACGACCGCGTCTATATGATTAAGAACCTTGACAATGTGATAAAAAAATATAATCCCGCACTCAAACTTATTCAGGGCGAGGGCGGGGCTCAGTCGAGAAGCGACGGAAACGGCGCTATGAAGGGCTATGCCTGGAGCGAGGAAAAGCAGAGAAAATACCTTCTTCGCACGCTTATCTGCGATTTGTGGCTGGGTCTTGAGTTTACCTCGTATTTCTCAACAATGGATATGATTGAGGCACTCAGAGGAAGGATTTCCGATAAAGCAAGCTATCTTGATTACGGATATTTTGGGGTGCTTGGTGCCGAGTTTGACGAGAACGGTGTTTCTACGGGTGAATATAGAGAAAAGCCGTCCTATTACGCGTTGTCGGTTCTCTCAACTCTTTTTGCGGGGAAATCCGAAGCGTATGATATGGTGGTTAAGTCTAATCCGTTGCCGTCAAAACGGATGGCGGGTAACGATTGCTCCGATCCTACTTTGCGGTTCTATCCGTTTAAGCTTGATGACGCAAGCAGCCTGCTTTGTTATTGGAACGGAACAGAAATATTGACAACGACCTACGAGGGGACGGTAAGCATTGAAGTGGTTGGGGAAAAGACCGACAATCTTTGTGTTGTTGACCTTCGTGACGGAACGCTGTACAGTATGCCCGAAGAAATGATCGAGGTTCGCAGCGAAAACGTTGTAAGATTTAAGAATATTCCCGTAAGCGACGTGCCGTTGGCAATTTGGTTTAGAAAATAATAGAAAACAGGCTGTTAAGACAGCCTGTTTTAGCGGCGAGGGGTGTGTTTGCACTCGCCAAGTCCAGAA
>JAFTLM010000328.1 GCA_017455945.1 Clostridia bacterium
ACTCAACTGTGTGTGACGTAGGCTGCGGTGGTGGATTTCCTTCTCTGCCGTTGGCTATAGCACGTCCCGATTTGTCAATTTTGGGTATTGACAGCACGGAAAAACGTATAAATTATGTAAATGATGCGGCAAAAATGCTGAATTTGAATAATTTACGTGCTGTAGCAGGCAGAGCCGAGGACCTTTCAAGATCCGAATTGAGAGAAAACTTTGATATTTGTATAGCCAGAGCTGTGGCAAATTTGCCAATTTTATCCGAATTGTGTATTCCGTTTGTAAAACCCGGAGGAACTTTCATCGCTATGAAGGGAAAGTACAATGTCGAAGAAATAACAAAGGCGTCGGTACTTCTCGGAGCAGAAGCTGTATCTGAAGAAAACACTTACAAATATTATTTAAAAAATTCAGATTCAGAAGAAGAAAGATGTATATTTATTTTGAAAAAGTGCCGTTCCACCGACTTAAAATATCCGAGAAATTACTCACAAATAAAGAAAAAACCACTTTAGAATCTAAATAATCATAAAACCGCATCATCACGATGCGGTTTTATTGTTCCACGTGGAACAATAGCAACTTCCTACATTTTTTTATTTATATCGACTCTGCACGATATTTTGTCTTCTATTTCGATTTTTAAAGGTAAATATTTTTATATCAATTATCTTCTTATTGCACGTTGCGACAGAAAATGCAATGTTTCGGTGATATTATAATAGTACCGACATAAAACAAAAGGAGAAAAAATATGAAAAAATCAAAGGAAATCAAGAGCGCTTACAAAAACGAAAACATAAATACAGTAATATATTCGGTTGAAATATCTCAAATAGTTCCAAATACAGCACAGCCGAGAAATAAATTTGATATTAAAGCTATAACCAAGCTTGCTGATTCTATACGAAGATACGGACTTTTGCAGCCTTTAAGCATCCGTAAAAACTCAATTAATAGCAAAAACTCCCCAAAATACGAGCTGGTGGCAGGCGAACGCCGTCTGCGTGCCTGTAAAATGCTTGGAATGACACAAGTTCCGTGCATAATTGTAGATGCGTCTGACGAAACGTCGGCGGAATTGGCAATAATTGAAAACACCTTGCGTGAAAATTTGAATATGTTTGAACAGGCTAAAGCCTTTTCGGTGCTTTCCACTCAGTTTTCACTTACACAGGAAGAAATCGCGGCAAGAATGTGTTTGAGCCAGTCGGCGGTGGCAAACAAAATGAGATTGCTGAGGTTGAGTGTTGAAGAACAGGAACTGATACTTTCTGCCGAACTTAGCGAGCGTCACGCAAGAGCTCTGTTGAGAATAGCTTCGCCGCAGGACAGAAAAGAGGCTTTGGAATACATAATTTGCAACAAATTAAACGTAAACGAAACCGACAAGTATATAAGCTCTTTGATAAAAGGAGAAGAAACAACGGCAAAAAAAGAAATTTACAAGACCTATACGTCCGGAGAAATATGTAAAAACATATATAAATTTGTTGCAAAAATGCAAAAAGAAAGCAAAAATCTCATAATTAATCGAAAAAGCGACGATAAATTTGTCGTAATAACTCTAACGGTAAGAAAAGATGCTTGATTTGTTCCACGTGGAACAAACAACTTATTGATAATTTCACACAAGTATACTTTTTTGTGAATGTTCCACGTGAAAAATTGCACACTATTCGGTTGACGGTGTTCCACGTGGAACATTTACGCGGAGCGGTCGTGCCCGTGACAACTGTTCCACGTGGAACATAATATTTTTTCGACATTTTTTCACAAAAAGTGTTGCAAAAAAGATTTTAATATGGTATAATAATATAAACAAAAATCCTTGGTTGCATAGCCGTGTGTTGAATGCCGTATGTGGGGCTTTGACACACGATTGGTTTTAAAAACAATCTTACAATTAAACGGATTTTTATGTTTTGAAAAGAATAAAATGACAAGGAGATAAAAATGGCAAAAGTAATTTCGTTTGCTAATCAAACCGGCGGCGTTGGTAAGACGACGTCGGCTATAAACGTTGCCGCTTCTCTTGGAGTTCTGGGACACAGGGTTCTTCTTATTGACCTTGACCCTCAGGGAAACTCTACCAGCGGTATTGGTGTTGCAAAAAAAGAACTGAAAATATCAAGTAAAGATATCCTTACCGGTAATTCTACTGCCAAAGAGGCTATTCTTGATACCGAATTTGATAATTTGTGGCTTATTCCCACCAACATTTCACTTGCGGGTGTGGAATTTGAACTCTACGACCTTTTTGAAGACGGTCAGCTTCCTTATATATTAAAGGAAGGCCTTAAACCTATTCAGGACGATTTTGATTACATAATTATCGACTGTCCTCCCTCGCTTGGTATGCTTACAATAAACGCATTTACAGCCAGTGACGGAATTATAGTTCCCATGCAGTGTGAATATTATGCTATGGAGGGACTTTCACAGCTTATCGGTGCCATAAAGGGTATTAAAAAGAAATTCAACCCCGAACTTACTATAACCGGAATACTTATTACTATGTACAATGCCAGATTCCGTCTGTCTTCGCAGGTTATGGCGGATCTGAAGAATTATTATGCTGATAAGATATTTGACACCTGCATTTCCAGAACCGTAAAGCTTACCGAGGCGGCGGGATACGGAGAACCGGTATACTATTATGAGAAAAACGCAAAGGGTTCAAAGCAATACCTTGAGGTAGCCAAAGAACTTTGCGAGAGAATATAAGAGGAGGAAGAAAAAATGGCGGAAAAGAGAGCAAGAGGCGGTCTTGGACGCGGATTTCAGGACATATTTGAGGATAATGAAATGACCGCGAAGAGCGGACCTGCCGAGATGATAAGACTTTCCAGCATAGAACCCAGAAAGGACCAGCCCAGAAAGAATTTTGACAAGGAGGCTCTTGAACAGCTTGCCGATTCTATCGGCAGATTTGGAGTTCTTCAGCCTATCGTTGTCCGCGAGAGTGCGTTCTTGCCCGGAAATTACGAGATAATCGCCGGAGAAAGACGCTGGAGAGCTGCAAAACTTGCGGGCCTTACCGAGATTGCGGCGGTTGTAATTGACAGCGATGAGCTTAAGGCGGCTCAGGTTTCTATTATAGAAAACGTTCAGCGTGAGGATTTGAATCCTGTTGAAGAGGCTATGGCGTATGCTTCGCTTATTAAAAACTTCGGACTTAAACAGGATGAGGTTGCCGCACAGGTTGGCAAGAGCCGTCCTACCGTAGCAAATATGCTTCGTCTGCTTGAACTTCCCGAGGACGTTTTGGTTATGCTTCGCGACGGAATGATAACCGCAGGACACGCAAAAGCGCTTCTCGGACTTGAAAATGAGGAAAATATTCTTCCTCTGGCACAGAAAATTGCCGAAAGCATTGAAAACGACAGTGCTCTTTCGGTGCGTGAGGTTGAAAACGCTGTTAAGAAGCTTAACGCTATGTCTGCAAAGGACGCAGAAGAGGAAATTGCCGCTCCTTCCACACACAAAATGATGGCGCGTGCTTATATGAAAGACCTTGAACACCGTTCTGCCGAGGTTCTCGGAAGAAAGGTTAAAATTATTCAGACCTCCAGAAAGAAGGTTGTCGAGCTTACGTTTGACGACAACGACGACCTTGAGGCACTTCTTACTGCAATTTGCGGAGATAACTTCTTTGCTGAAGGTTGATTTTAAATGTTCCACGTGAAACATTTGTCAAAAGAACTCGAAAGGATCTATAAAAATGCTTGATATTAAATACATAAAAGAAAACCCCGATGAGGTTGTTGAAAGACTTGCCGTTAAGGGCAAGGATGCAAAAGAGGAAATTGAGGCTATACTCAGACTTGACGGTGAGAGACGTGAGCTTATTGCCGCTATAGACAGTGCGAAGGCTGAGCAGAATAAGACCTCCAAAATGATTCCTCAGATGAAGAAAGAGGGCAAAGATACTACCGAACTCTTTGCTAAAATGAAGCAGCTTTCCGCTGATACAAAGGCTAACGAGGAGAAGCTTAAAGAAACCGAAACACAGCTTACTTCTTTTATGCTTGGACTTCCCAACCTTCCCGACCCCGACCTTAAGGCAGGCGGAAAGGAAAACAATGAGCCTCTTCGCTACTACGGAGAGCCCAGAAAGTTTGATTTTGAACCCAAAAATCACGTTGATATCTGTACGGATCTGGGTCTTATCGACTATAAGAGAGGCGCAAACCTTTCGGGAAGCGGATTCTGGATCTACGGCGGTATGGGTGCTCGCCTTGAGTGGGCTCTTCTTAACTACTTTATTGATACACATATCGGAAACGGTTATGATTTGATGCTTGTTCCTCATATGCTTGGCTATGAGTGCGGACTTACGGCGGGTCAGTTCCCCAAGTTCCAGGACGATGTTTACTGGCTTGAGACGGCTGAGGATGAGAGACGCAGATTTATGCTTCCTACGGCTGAAACCGCCCTTGTTTCGCTCCACAGAGACGAGATTCTTACAGAGGCGGATCTTCCCAAAAAGTATATCAGCTATACTCCCTGTTTCAGACGCGAGGCGGGAAGCTACCGTGCGGACGAGAGAGGTATGGTAAGAGGACACCAGTTCAATAAGGTTGAAATGGTTCAGTATACTCTTCCCGAAAAGAGCGACGAGGCGTTTGAAGAGCTTGTTGCGAATGCTGAGAATATCGTTAAGGGGCTTGGTTTCCACTTCAGAACGGTTAAGCTTGCGGCTGAGGACTGCTCGGCTTCTATGGCGAGAACCTACGATATTGAGATTCACATTCCTTCTATGGACGGATACAAGGAAGTCAGCTCGGTTTCCAACGCCCGCGACTACCAGGCGAGACGCGGCATGATGAGAGTTAAGAGAGAAAACGGCAAGATCGAGTATCTCCACACTCTCAACGGAAGCGGACTTGCTACCAGCCGCGTTTTCCCCGCAATCGTTGAGCAGAATCAGAACGCAGACGGAAGCGTTACCGTTCCCGAGGTGCTTCGCAAGTACGTGGGATGCGATATAATTAAAAAGTAATAGACTTTTCAAATTTGGCAGTGAAAGACATTTTGCTGCCAATTTTTGAAATATACGGAGGTGCCGAAATGAATTTCATTTTAGAGGCGGGTCAGGATAAATTTGATTTGTGGCAGGCCATAAAGGATTATTTTAACCCGGATCTGTCGATATACAAGTCTTTTGACTTCGGAAGCGGCGGTATGGTCAGTCTTCACGTGATAGTTTTCGGACTGTTTATCGGAATAATGATATCGGCGGTTTACGCCATATATACCAAAAAGATACTCGGAAGAATTGTCAGAAAGATGCTTGAAGAGGATGTTCTTTCGCCCGAAAAGGCGAAAACTCTTGAGGAGTTGGGATTTGAAAAGAATTATGCTGTCATTTCCGGGCTCAGGGGGTACACGCTGGGCAGAGTGGTGAGTTGCGTTGAGAAGGACGAATTTATAGAAAACACCAACAGGGAACGCAAGGAGCACGAAGAACTCAGAGATACTTCGAAGGCGGAAAAGAAGAAAGCTCCTCCGAGATTTAAGGAGCCTAAATTCAAAGCCGATCCGAAAAAGTGCAGATATTATATTGCTGAAAAGGATAAATACACCGCGGAGATGCGGTTTGAGGCATACGGAAGCGGTTACGGAACATTTTTCTTTACGCTTTTGATGGCAATTATAGGCGTTATTGCAATTTACGGTCTTTTACCTGCCATTTTATCATATGCGGATAAGGTGTTTTACAGTTATTCGCCCGAGGCAAATATCGGTGAGCACGTTTTTGTGCCCGATAATTGATGCGGAAAAATGTATACGTTTAATAGAAAAGTTTGGTGCAAAATCGGCGGTGAAAACCGCCGCTTTTGCATTGGTGTTGCGGTAAAGAAAAATCGTGAAAGTGTTTGTTGGTGAAATTCATACGGTGCACCGCAGAGCGGCGAACATACCAACAAGAATTTTGAGGGATCGAATCACGTTTTTAGCAATCCGAAGGCAAAAAGAACATATGTTCTATAAATTTATAATATCGTTTTCGAATAAATTTTCAAAAATGTTGAAATTTCAACATATTGTCGTCTGCATCTATGCTAAAATAAAGGTACAAACGTAAAAAGGGCTGAGAAAAAAATAAATATATTTTAAATTTTTAAATCTCTTGACAAATTTGCCGTAATCGTGTATAATGAGTGCGTAAACAATTTATTTGGAGCGTTTGCGGTTGCGGCGAGAAATTTTGGCTTCTGTTTGCCCGACCTTTGACGTTCTCCAACGCTTTGCACGACTGACGGATTACGCGGTCCACCGCGGGGAAATGCAGAGCAGAAACGCCGACCGTCTGGGCAGATCAGTTGCAGAGCTGACTTGCCCTTTTTGTGTGCGGTCAGCCTAAGAAAAGGAGGTAGTTTTATGGAACACATTAACTGGAACGGTTTTAAGGACGGAGCCTGGAAGGACGAGATAAACGTCCGCGACTTCATTCAGACCAACTATAAAGAATACAAGGGAGACGCTGCCTTTCTTGCGGGGGCTACCGAACGCACCGAGAAGCTTATGAAAAAGCTCAACGCGCTTTTTGCCCTCGAGGCACAGTTCGGAGGCGTTATCGACGTGGACACTATGACGGTATCTTCGCTCACCAGCTACGGCGCGGGATACCTTGACAAGGAAAACGAGCTCATCGTGGGACTTCAGACCAGCCGTCCGCTTATGAGGGGTGTCAATCCCTTTGGCGGCATCAGAATGGCACGCCAGGCGTGCGAGGCTTACGGCTACAAGCTCAGCCCCAAAATAGAGGAGGAGTTCAAGTTCCGCACCACCCACAACGACGGAGTTTTCCGTGCCTACACCGAGGAGATGAGACGTGCGCGCAAGTGCCACGTTATCACGGGACTTCCCGACGCCTACGGAAGAGGACGAATCATCGGTGACTACCGCCGTGTGGCACTTTACGGAATTGACAGGCTTATCGAGGAGAAGCACAAGGATAAAAGCAAGCTTGGCGAGGGCGACTTCAACGCCGACACGGTCAAGCTTACCGAGGAGCTTTTCCAGCAGATCTCCTTCCTTGGCAAGGTCAAGGAGATGGCACAGATATACGGCTACGACATCAGCGAGCCTGCTTCGAACGCCCGTGAGGCGGTTCAGTGGACTTACTTTGCCTATCTTGCGGCTATCAAGG
>JAFTLM010000329.1 GCA_017455945.1 Clostridia bacterium
CAGGGTCCCAAGCATTTCGGACGTAACGTTAGGATCAAGAGTTCTCACACCGATACGAATGTGGCTCTCCGTCATATCGGACGCAAATTTCTCAAAATGATGATTTATGGAATACTTCAAATACATTTTTGCACACAGAGCTCCGTTCACAGCCATATACATAACACAAACGTCTGCTTTTTCCGAAGCTTTGGCATCGGTTGACTTAGAAACAATCACGCTGTTTTCTTCCATAAAGTTACGGGTTCCTATCAAAACCTCACAGTTTTCATCAACAACCGCTTCTATACCCGAATCGGAAACGTTAACAAGCGAAACGTTATCAGAGATCTTCATTTCTGCAGGAATTTCGCCGAATGCGTTTTTCAATGGACATTTCAATCCGGAAAAAACCGAGTGAAAATAATAATTCACATTTACAATATTGAAGCCATTATGAGGCTCTAAATTTATAACTCTGACTCCGTGATTACCAAACACCTCAACGTCATCCATATAAACTGTATTGGGACCGATATATTCATCGTCTATAGTTTCACCGATAATGGCACTGTCAAGCTTATAAAGCTTACCTGAAATAATAAAGAACGGTAATGCCCCGACAACACCGAATTCAGTAGGAATACACAAAAGTGCCGAAAGTTCGCACGCAAACAAGAAATACGCAAAATTATTTGTTACCGCAACAGCTATCACCGATACCAACAAAGAAAGTAAAACCGTAATCATCATATAAGCGTGACGTACATGATAAGATTCGGGGCGATGTGCACTTCTTTCAAAATATTTTCCAACCGACGCCACGCTTTCGATATAGAAATCGCTGCCTGTAAGGAAATCTTCTTTTTTTACAGTTTCCGGAGTTTTATCAAATTTCTCCAGAGAAATCTTTGGATTGGGATTGGATATCAATTTAAAAGTCAGTGTTTCGCGTACAAGGTGCATGTATTCACCGACTATATTCAACAGTATTCCAAGTACTACAACGGAGTTAAGCAACATCATACCGCTGTCTCCGAAAGCGGTAACAATAAGTATACTGTAAACAAAATTGATTACTGCAACAACGCTTACGGTGGTATAATAATTAGGACGGTTTGTTATAAAGCCGACCACCCCCAAAAGCATCTTTTTTACAGATATCGCTACTGCGACCACACTCAAAAGAATCGAAACAATATGGTAACTTATAGGCGAAGCCAAAAATTCACTTACATAAGGTACATATATCGACTCAAAAGAAATTATCAATTCACTGAAAACAAGCAAGAGCCAGACAAAAGCAGTAGTTCCGAAACGCCAAGCTATACTCTTTTTTTCTTTTCTGTAGGCATCTTTAATTTCTCCGTCTTCATCGGAGGCTTTGTATTCGCTTTTTCTATGTATTGTTGCCGACGTACTGTGAAGAGCCCTTTCTTGGGGATTAACAAAGTTATGCTTTGCTTCTCTTACCTTGACAAATCCTATAGAAGTCTCTATATGCTCCTTATCACCAAGTGCCAAAGCTAAAATTATATCTGCTTCATCAAGCTGTCTGTGTACAGATTTATCGTCCTCCAAATTGCTTTTGTCAAAATCAAAGGCATCAGAATCAGGCGTTCCGATATCTTCATCGATGAAATCTTTGGAAAAAGGTGTTTCAATGTCATCAACAGTTTCTTCGGGAACCTCTTTTTCACAAAAAACATCTGTATTTTCTTCTATGTGGGCTTTCTCGTTTAAACCGATAATGTTCAATTCGCCAACTTCAACGGCATCGGATTCATTTGTATAATCGATTTCAACCGTGTCATCCGAGTGTTGTTCGAAAACGTTGTCTTCGGTATATACAGTATGCTCTCCTTCAATAGCCTTTGCGTCAGCACTGAGCTCGGTAAAGAAATCTTTAAACGCACTGTCCTCAACCGCATTGTTATCAAGAACATTCCGAACAGGTTCTTCGTTTAACAAATCAATCTCTTCATCGCCACCAAGATTCTCGTCAACTTCGGCTTCAATACCATCTTCTACAGCAGGGTCTTCCACTGTATCTGAAGTTACATCAGCATCTTCTTCCTGTTTGGCTTCTGCGGTAGCTTCAAAATCACCCTCAACAAACGCCGCTTAGGTGTTTGTCTCCAACACTTCGTCGACGGCGGTCTCTTCAATAATTTCCTCTATTTCAAAGCCGCTTATGTCATATTTGTCCGAATCCTCGGATTTTTTTGCTTTTTCTCCCTTTTGCCCTATATCCGACATAATAAGATTTATAAGCTCATCCGGCGTGCTGGCATCTTTGGTGCTTTTAGTCTCGACGTTGTCATCTTCCGCCTTTGTATCGGGTATCTGTTTATCAACGTTTTCTTGAATGCTTTTAAGAATAGCATCGATATCCGAATCACAATATATTCCCATAAGAAGCTCCTTTCTGAATTATTTTCCTGTTCTGTGTTGACGTGCAGCCTCCGAAAGAATTACAGCCGCCGCCGTCGACACGTTGAAAGAATTCACGTGTCCGTACATTGGTATTGAAGTTATAAAGTCACTATTGTCCATAACTATTTTGGAAACACCGTTCCCCTCGCTGCCAAAAACGATTGCACAACCGCCTGAAAAATCGGTATCGTAATAGCTTTTTCCACCGGCTTCGGCGGCGTATATCCAAACGTTATTCTTTTTAAGTAGTTCTATAGTCGCGGCAATATTTACCACTTTGGCTACAGCCAGATGCTCAATCGCCCCCGCCGACGCTTTGCTGACAAGAGGTGTCAGACCGGATGCACGGCGTTTGGGGATAATAAGACCGTGAGCACCCACGCCTTCGGCACACCTTATAAGTGCCCCCAGGTTGTATGGATCGGTTATTCCATCAGAAATAACTATAAGCGGCTGTTCACCGCGTTCTCTTGCAATCTCAAGAATATCCTCTACAGAGCAGTACTCCTTTTCTGCTGCCATGGCAATTATACCTTGATGCGGTGCAAATCCCGACATAGAGTCAAGTTTTGCCTTTTCCACCTCTACAATCGGAATGCCTCTCTCTATTGCCTCTGCCACCAAAACGGTAACAGAACCCTCGTGATCACCTTTTTTTACAAGAATTTTATCGATGGCTCGTCCGGATTTAAGAAGTTCGCGAACGGCATTTCTACCTATTACAAGCCCGCTGTTTTCTTCTTCCGTCACGCTGTTATCCGCAAAGGATTTATTCTTTACTTTATCTTTCTTAAAATCATTGTTTCCGTATTTACGATTATATCCTGCCATATTAAAACCTCACCATTCAAGAACTGAATAAACCTATTCAGTATATTATACCATAATTTTCTCGATTTGTACATAGGTTTCATCAAATTTTTCTTCGCTTTTTATTTTCTCCAAAAAGAACATTTCTCAATAAAAAAAAACAAATTTCCTCCACATCGATTTTTTTATTGACTGTCCAGGTGGGTTGTGATATAATGAAATCGTTATACATTTAGCTGAATATATGACAGGAAAGGATGCACCCTCTATGAAGAAAATTTTATCACTTTTTATGTCGGTAATAACTCTGCTATCGCTTGTCGCCTGTGCAAAAACGCCCGACAGCCAAGCAAAAGTGTTGTCTGATACCGACGTAACAACACTTGCCAAACAAGAGACGTACGACAGCATCTCCACCGTATATGCAACGGAAGCCACGTATGTTCGCGGAGGAAAATACAAGGACACGATTCCATCAGAGCTTCCGCAACAAGATTACTACTTCATAAAATACGACGTCGTAGAAAACACCTTCAGAACGCCTGTGCTAAAGTTTGATATCTCAGATTTTAAGCTGCCCGAAAACACAAAGTCTATTTCTCTTGTCGTTGACTTTTCTACAGTTTCGCCGGTGCACAAAAACTTTGAAGGGCAGGATCTTATACTCAATGTATATGCCACCGACAACGATTGGGATTCCGAAACAGTTACCTACGCTTCCCTTCCGGCACTTAACGATGACGACATTATTGGAAGCGAATACATAATCAAGGGTGAAGTGTATATAGATATCGCCGATTACGTTTTGAAATGTATTGAAAACAACATTGATACCTTCTCGCTTCGCTTAGCGGCAAACGTTCAGAGCAACGCAGAAATGAGAATAAAAATGCTAGGCTCTCCCAACGGCCCTCGTATTGTGGCAAAAGAATCAGGTGCGAGAAGCTTCTATCAGAATAAAATTCTTGCGAATGAAAAAGCCAACGATGAGCTTTGGGCATACGGAAAAGAAATATACGATGCCTGGAACGTAAGATACAAAGAAATTTTGTCCAAAGGCGATTACGGATGCACAACCATAAACAGCAATCCTGCCGATTATACCGTCAAAACAAATGCAATAATTCAGGACCAGAATAACAAAGGCGGAACCTTTGATACCCGATTGGTTACAACATTGAACAACTTTGAAGGAAAAAACGTAAAGCTTGATAAATACGGCGGCATAATATCCGACAAAAGATATGAAGCTACGGGATTTTTCCGCACACAAAAGGTTGGCGACAGATGGTGGGTAATAGATCCTCTCGGATACCCCTGCCATATTACAGGAATCAATCATACGGTGTATGCGTACTCCTCTTCCGAATACCAAACAAAAGCGATGGTTCGCCTTTTTGGAGGCGAAACCAAATGGGCTCTTTCCACTACTGCTTGGTTAAAGGACGATCTTGGCTTTAACGTAGCTCTTGCTTCCGGTAGTACTATGAGCAATCTTTTGCTTGACGTTCAGGACGGTGCCGCAACAACTATATCCACAGGCGGAGTGGGCTCCTATGCAGGCGCGATAGGTCTTAACTCATCGGACGGAGGGCAGACAAACTTCCTCTACAATGACGCTATGCCAGTGTTTGATCCCGGGTTTGTTGAATACGCAAAAGAAAAAATCCCCGCCACTATAGAAACGTATGCCGACAATCCGAGAATACTGGGTTTTGTTTCCGATAATGAGTTGCCTGTAGGAAACGATATGTTGGTAAATTATCTCTCTCTTGACCCTACTATAGACGCTAATATTTACTCTTACTTGGCTGCCTGGACCTGGATAATCGAAACCACGGGCAAAAAAGGCGAATAAATAGACATACACCATATCGATAAAATGAGCGAAGAAGTCGGCATTGATCTTGCAAATGTCTTTAAAGGTTTTGTTTACGACAGATATTTCAGCGTTATACAACCCATAGTTAAATCTGCAGCCCCAAATCATATGTACCTCGGTGTGCGTATGCTCATAGGCGGAGATTGGGAATGGATGGCAAGAGTAAACGGTTATTGGTGCGACGTTATGTGCATCAACTATTACAGAGTATGGGAAATTCCCACCGATCAGCTCGAAAGTCTCCAAAAGTGGACGGGAAAGCCAATTATGATAACCGAATTTTACGCTAAAGGCGCAGATGCTATCGGATCTGACGGAAAGCCGTTCCTCAATACTCACGGAGCGGGCTGGACTTGTGCAAATCAAACAGAACGCGGATATTTCTACCAAAACTTCACACTTCGTCTGCTCGAAGCCAAGAACTGTATCGGTTGGCTTTATTTCCAGTACATAGATAACGACCCGTTGGATGAAACCGTAGA
>JAFTLM010000330.1 GCA_017455945.1 Clostridia bacterium
CAGAAATATTTTGATATGTACCGTTGGCACATTACCGATCCCATATATTTCAAGGAAGATCTCAGGGTAACCATTCAGGCTTTGGGCTGGAGAAGTGAAGGAAGATATCACCCTCTGCAAGACGACATCTCGTCTGTGGCATATTGGTACTCCGACAATCTTGAGGACGTATATCCTAAATTTCCTTCGTTTGAAGATATAGAGCTGATATGACCCAATAAAGCCGGTTCTTAAAGCACCGGCTTTCGTTTTGCAGTTTGATAAAAAAGGCAACAAGCAACTTTTCACAAAAACACAGCAAGAAATACCATTGTTCGAACAGAATTTATATGTTAAAATAACAAAAAGGAGGCGACAAAATGACAGTTACCAAAGAAAGATATCTTTCATTAATGGATAAGGCTTTGTCCGCATACACGGACGAACACATAGAGCGTTACTTCAACGAAGTAAAAACAGACGGTCTCAAGGAGCACGGTTTTCCCCGCCTTACCGTCTGCATTGGTATTCTCATAGCCCACGGCAGACGTGAGTACTTACGTGAAAAATTTTATGAGATGATGGAGTTTTGCTGCAAGACTATTCCAAACGTCAAGGCGGCTAACGATTTCTCGGTCCGCGAAATAATCTTCTGCATTATAGAGCTTGAAAAACACAAGACATTCGCACCCGAAATTATAACACGCTGGAAAAACCACCTTACAGATATTGTCCCCGAAAAATGTTACAACGTATTTGCAAAAAAGCCAACGGACGGCGTTTACAACTGGGCTTTGTTTACAGGTGTAAGCGAACATTTGCGTCAGTACATAGGTCTTAACGACACGTCGGATTTCGTTGACCTTCAAATTGAATCTCAATTAAAGCATCTTGATGAAAATCTGATGTACAAGGATGCACCCAAACATCCTCCGATGGTTTACGATATGGTATCACGTGCACTTTTTGCTATGCTTTTGCATTTTGGATACCGCGGAAAGCATTTTGAAATTCTTGACGAGTGCCTCAGAAAAACCGGGCTTCTGACCCTTAAAATGCAATCGGTTACGGGCGAAATTCCTTTTGGCGGAAGAAGCAATCAATTCCATCACAACGAGGGGTTGACCGCTATGATAGGCGAATTTGAGGCTAACCGCTACAAAAAAGAGGGCGACTTGGAAACTGCCAAAAAATTCAAATCGGCGGTATCATCGGCAATCAACTACCTTGAAAAACAGTTTGACAAAAAGCCTATGTACCACATTAAAAACCGATTCCCACTGGAAACCCGCTACGGTTGCGAAGAGTACGGATATTTTGACAAATATATGATAACAACAGCTTCGTGGATGTATATGGCATACGCTATGTGCGATGAGGCGATTCCCTGTGCGGAAGATGATTTCTCGCCCGTGATATTCCAAACCTCCGATGACTTCCACAAACTCTTCATAAAGTGCGGAGGTTACGCACTTGAGTTTGACCTTAATGCCGACAAACATTACGACGCAAGCGGTCTGGGCAGAGTTCACAAGGCGGGGGCACCGTCTGCGATTTGTATGTCGCTCCCCTGCGTGTCCTCTGAACATCCCAACTATTTTATAAACGCAGAGAATGCCGAGGCGTTTTCGCTTTGTCCGTGTATATTCGTCGACGGAAAGCCTATTTTCGCTGTTGACGAAAAGGCTAAATATACAGTCAGCTCGACTTTGCAAGACGAAAAAAATGCGTATGCTACTCTTGAATGTGAATTTGAAAACGGCGAAACGGTAACCGCTTCTTACACGCTTGGCTCAGGCGGTGTTGAGATATCTGTAAGCGGAAACGGTGAGATTGGCTTTGCTTTGCCCGCTTTCGATTTCGACGGCGAAAGCCACACAGAGATAACACAATGCGCCAATTCCCTTTCGGTTGCGTATGAAGGTTGGAAGTGCAGATACACGATCGACGGAGAGATTGCGGATTCGGTGAAAACCGCATACAACCGCAACGGATATTACAGAGCTTTTTATGCCAAAGGCAAAGAATCCTTGGGCATTAAAATTGAAATAATCAAATAAAAAATCGGCTGAGTTATTAAACTCAGCCGATTTCAGCATTAAAGAATTATACATATAAGTCCGCCGCTGCCCTCGTTGATTATACGTTCAAGGGTTTCGGAAAGCTTGGTTCTCGATTCTTCGGGGATATTTGAAAGCTTGGTATGCAGACCTTCGTTCATCAGTTCATACAGGCTCTTGCCGAACATATTTGACTCCCAGATTCGCTTGGGGTCTTCCTCAAACTCACGCAGGACGTACTTGATAAGCTCCTCGGACTGCTGTTCGCTTCCCACGATGGGATTTATCTCGGTCTCTATGTTGGCTCTTATCATATGGATAGACTGTGCCGCCGCGCGAAGTCTTACGCCGTAACCGCCCGATTGCTTTATGATTGCGGGTTCTTCGAGGCGAAGCTCGTCAACGTCGGGCATTACTATTCCATAGCCTTTTTCTTCGGCATCGTCAAAGGCAGATGCCACTCTTTCAAACTTGGAGCGAAGTGCTGCCAGCTCGCTGAGGGTCGAAATAAGCCTTTTGTCGTCGTCTATCTCCATACCCGTCATTTCGCTTACCACTTCGTAGAACAGATGCGGCTTTAACTTCAGTTCTATCTTTGCTGTTCCCGTTCCCATATTGATTTCTCGGGTAACGATACTTTCCAGATATTCGTTTTCATTAAGTATTGGCAACATTTTTTCAACGTCACCGATTTTTCTTATTTCGCACGCACATTTGCGAATGCTGTCACAAATTGAAAGCTTTATTCTGTGGTCG
>JAFTLM010000331.1 GCA_017455945.1 Clostridia bacterium
ATCGTCAAAGATAACAGCAATATCTTTGCCATCTTCGGTAAGAAGAAGAGGTGTTCCGTCACGTGAATAGAGAGGAACGTAATTACCGGTAGTGTCAAGATATGCAAACTGTCCGGTATATGCATCTACAGAAAGGAACTCTGCCATCTGATCTTTGGTTCTATCGCTTCCATTTAAAACACGGGTAGCGTCGATAAGAGACACGTAAGTACCCGCCTCCGTAGCGGTTTCGGAAGCCTAGAACTTAGCTGTTGTTTCGATAACGGCGGTCGTTCCGTCGTAGCAAACAGCCTCTCTTGCGACAACGAAGTTCTTCATAGCAAGCTTGTTCTTTTCAAATCCTTCACCCTCGAAGACTCTCACTACCGGAGTTTCGTAGTTCGCTTGTGCATTCTTATCGGTTACGCTTGTCACATACACACCGTCAACGTATACGTCATAGTTACCCGTGGTAGGATCAATGTAAAGTGCGAAATGGTGCTTTGTGCCGGCTTTTACCTCAGCAACCCTTGTTGCTTCTCTGAAATCCGCCCCTCCATCTTCGTTTTTATGGAAAACGTAAATTCCATCGTATCCGTTACCCTCAGTCTTGGTAATTTTGGTTACCTTACCGTCGGTTACTTCATCGATAGCTTCGCCTTTCTCCCAACCGTCGGGAATCAATCGAAGCTCGGACTCATAGTTGCTGTCAATGCTAGGCATAACCGTTATAATACCCCAACCCTTCCAGTGACGGGCGTTAGTATTGGAAGTAGAAGTATCTGTACCGTTGGGAGCTGTAAGACCGGAGCAATTAAGGTCGAACATTATCCAATAGGGTGTTGCGTTATTGGACAAACTGTGAGGCTCCAGATATGCAAACTTCGCTCCGGTAGCATTATAAGCATACTGAACATTTGTACCTATAGTATTGTTAATAGGTTCACCGTCTTTATCGTAAGTGATATATTTGTAAAGACGGAGTGAGTCGGTAAGCTCGGCATAAACGCGTTCGCCGCACTTCTCACAGATGTAAGCTACGTTATCAAAACCGAATGCGTAGTGGTTGATTGCCTTAACAGGTGTACCCTGCTTATGGGTATGGGCACACGCTTTAACGCTTGCATCCTGTTTAGGTTTCGCGATTTTTCCATCAACAAGGAACTTGGCAATAGCAATCTTATTGTTATTAAATCTTACGTACGCACCAAAGGAGGACTGTCCGTAGGTTACAGATGCGGGAACAGCAGAAAGAGTTCCTGTAGAGTGTTCAACACCGTCAACGTAAAGAGTATACGCCGTACCGTTTACACGGATAGCTACCTGTACGGTGTCAGGAGCAGTAATTGTTACGTCTTCGGTAGTAAGAATAACGTCGTTACCGAGGGTTATGAGATTACCGCTCTGCTGCGTTCTCATATTGATTTCGGTAGTAAGCCAATACTCACCCGAGGGTGCTGTAAAGGAAACAGTTTCCTTTCCGTCATAAACATCGATGATACTGTTTACAACAGCATAGTCAACACACTCTGTATAATCCACACCGCAGACCGTACAGGTTCTGCCTACTTCGAGACTGTATATATCGTATTCTACCGAATTAACGGTACCGTCGTGCTTGTGTTCGTGGTCAATGGCAACTCGCCAATCGGCTCCCACGTACTTA
>JAFTLM010000332.1 GCA_017455945.1 Clostridia bacterium
ATCCTATCAAATGGATAATGGCAATACAAAAACGGTCATATATTTCTTGGCGAATTTTAAAAATCAAACGCCGAAACGGAATAATAACTTTGAGGATTTTGAATACTTGCTACTTCCTTTTGACCTCGCTCTTCAAGAATTGACTTTTGAAAATTCAAAACAAATGCTAAGAAAAGCGAATGATTTTTTGAAAAAAGTGTTGCACTTGGCTTGACAATCTGACGAGCCTTTTTCATGGTCGTTTCTTCTGCATATATAAATAAAGTTCCCACAAAACCATTAGTTGGTCTGTGGGAACTTTTCGTTATGGTGATTTCTCCGATAAGAACATCACCCATTCCGCGGTGCTTTTGTTTTTTGGAGTTATTTCGTTGTAAACGTTACCACGTAATCTTCACCCAACGTTGCTCCGTCTGTAGTACAAGTATTAGCACCTATGGTAATAGTGTACTGATAGGTAACTTTTACCTCATTTGTGCCGTCATTTGTTGTTGCCGAGTCGCCCCACTTGTTTTTGGAGTGGCTGGAAGAAGCAATAGTCCAGAGCGTGTTGTCGCCAACTACTTCAAATACAGGTTTGATGTATTCTTCAACTACCGTCGTTTCTGTGTTTCCTGATTCATCGGTTGTTTTGGTTGTAATCTTGGCAAGCACCGTCGTATTTTGCTTGAGCGATGTGGAATCAATGGGGGCAGAGAACTGGAAGGCTACCGTAGAATAGTAGCTTATGGAATTCTTGAACAGTTCTGCAGAGCAAGCAACAACCTTGGGAACGTTGGTGCAGGTGAATTCTGCGGATTCTGCGGACTGTATCGCCATTCCGTTTGCTCCCGAAACGGTTTCTCCTATGTTGAGTATATAGGAGTGACCCTCAACAAATCCGTCTTTTGCGTAGAAGGTCCACTTTGAACCGTTACCCGTAGCAGTTGCTTTGAAGGGGATATCCTTACCCTCCGTGGTGTCTGTAAGTGTAACACCGTTGTAAATCGAAGCTTCGGATATAGAACCTGTAAACTGTACCGAAACGCCGCCGGCGGTGGTTACCTCGGCAAGTCCATCGGTGGTGAAATAACCAACTCTGGGAGAAATATTGTCTTTAAGGAAGTAGTCTATATAGTCAAACGCCAGCACAAGCTCATTAAAGCCGTAAAGAGCGTTTGTTCCGTAAACGTACTCGTGCCCCTTGTCAAGGAATGAAAGACCCGTGTAGTTGCTTCCCGACTGATTAAATGTGTTAAGCTGTTCAGACCAGAACTCCCACTGAGTATATTCGTCCGAAATTCCGCTTGCTGTGAACATAGGTGCGGTTGAAGCATTGTGATTCTTTGCGTGAAGCTCAACGCCAAGACCCATAGAGCTGTAACAGAACTGAAGATTTGAGGGGATAGATTCAACAGAATCCTTGTATACAAGATACGGCTGATCTCCGAATTCTTCATTTCTGTAGTAGCTGTATGAACCAAAGTGTGATTGCTCGGGAAGCAGTTCGGGATGAGGATTGGCAAGAGAACCGATCAAAGCACTCTTGGAGTGTCCGAAGCCCCCGTAATTGTCGGTTCCGTAACCGTAAAGATGAGAGTGATATCTTACGCACCTGATAGCAGCCGCATGAGTGTGTATACCCACCTGGCTCTGTATGCCGTAAGGATTGAAATAACCGTAGTGGTCATCACGTGCCATAGGGTAGTAGCAGTGGTCATAGATCGCGAATGCGTATCCGCGAGCCACGCTTTCCACGTCGTGAGGACGTTTAGCGTTGTCGGAATGATTTGTACTTCTTGTCTGGGAGCTGGAAGCCCAGCAGAGCACCGAAACGTCATCTGTGGGACGGGAAGGATAGAAAACGTCAAGCCACATACGTGAATCGATAGGTGTAAGGTCAGGCTTGTAAAGCTCCTCATAAGAGGTCATTTCCTTGTACTCGGGCAGTTCCGAGCTTCCGTTTGCTTCTATTTGAGCATCGCGAAGCTTATTGTATACCGATTCAAACCCGCTACTGTTCCAACCCGATTTAACAGTAGATTCTTTAACGCCTTTAGGAGCATTTCCCGTAAGATCGTAGAAGAGAATGTCTCCTGCCATGCGGTAACCCTCCATCATAACTCTCTTTTTGTTGAGATTGTATGAATAAGCGGTTCCGTTGCTGTCCTTTAGCATAGCGGCTAAAGTGGTGTCATCTGTTCTTATGGACTGTATGCTTTCTGTAAGCAAGGGTAAGCACGCCTTGGGGTTGTCGAAGTAGTCAAGAGTTACAACCAGATAACCCTGATCAAGCAGGTCGTATATTATCGGAATATAGTCCTCGTTTGAAAGGTTTTCGCCAAGGTCATTGTAGTTGATTACGTAGAAAATCACCTGTGTGTCGATAGCATCTGTGTTTTCGGGAATGTCCTTTGCATACGTGCAAATTCCCACGGGAATACCTATCTTTCCGTCGCTGGATTTGTACTTCGTCGACAGACAGTAATCCGACAAAATGTCTATCGGTTCAACCGTGCTTTCGGTGGCAGATGCACATATGCCCATAGGAACTATAAGCGTAATGAGTGCAAGAATAAGCACAAAGGCTTTTTTGAAGCTTGTTTTAAGTTTCATTATTCATTTACCACCTTTCCTTCGTTGTATGTCACAGTGAAGCTTTCGTTGTAAATTTTGCTGTCACCGATAATGACGAACGGGCTTACCGTAAATACTATG
This sequence comes from Clostridia bacterium, assembly GCA_017455945.1. GTDB lineage: Bacteria > Bacillota > Clostridia > Oscillospirales > CAG-272 > RGIG8775. Next base: position 2,698 of record JAFTLM010000332.1, read on the forward strand.
TCACCGCCAAGAAGATCTGCATCGGTTACCGATATAACCGCAAGGTAAGTGCCGCCAAACTCTTCCGCAGAGAAGTCTCTTTCATTATTTGTTTCGTTGTCGATAGCAACTATAGAGGAATAAACCAAATTGCTTGACTTGGATACTTTGTTTCCTGTTCCGTGTTCTGTTGTGGTTACGACGTCAAATCCTACCTCGGAGCCGTAGAGAGAATCAAGAACGGCTATAAATCTTACGTCAAATTTCTTTGCGTTTGTATCGTTGATTTTCGACTGTGTAGCCTCAACGTATGGAGCAACACCGCTTCTCAAAACGTACATATTTGCCGATTTTATATCAAGCAAAGCGTTTGACGACGTGCTTGTAGGCATATTGAGAAGGGAAATGGTAGATGCCATCGGAGGTGCAACAACACTCGGGTCGAAAATGGTGGTTTTGTCAATGTCTATAGCGGTTGCCGTTATAATTTCTCCACCGTAATCATAATAAGCCACCTTGCCGTTTACGTATACCGAGTAATTACCCGCCTCTTCGTCAACGATAAGTGCTACCTTGGTAAACTTTGTTGCATTATCGGTAACGTCCTCGGCATAAAGCTTGTTTCCGTTTTCGTCTGTCAGATTGTAGGTGAAGCCGTTGCGGTTAAATACTATCTCACGGCTTGTTCCGAGAACGTAAACCAGCTTGTCTTTGGATTGGGTTGCCGCATCAAATGTGGAAAGCACTTCAAGCTCAAAGCCCGTGGGGCAGGTATATCTGAATTCGGTTTCAAATACGTACTGCTTGTGACCTTCAAGAGCAGCCTTGTTGACAAATATGTTGTATGCCGATGTGTCCTTGATGTGATTGTGAACTACTCTTACAAAGTCACCCTTGTTAAGGAGTACGTTTACCGTCCCTTCGTTTATATCGTCTGCTACAGTGTCAAAATTCTTGAAGCTCCATACAAGTCCGTCCTTGTCGTTTGCCATTATAGTCTCAAGAGACTCCGTGTCGGCAACCTCAAGAGAAAACAGCTCTTTTCCTTCAAGCGTTCCTTTTATAACATTATCATAAGCATCAGGTCTGTCGGAAAGATAAATTCTGATGTTGTCAAACTTTGCGTCATAGACGTTAGCCTCACAACCGATTCTCATCGTGTCAAGAAGAGAAAGGGTCGAGGTTTTCGGAGAAAGTATGCCGTCAACGTAGAAATGAACCGTGTGTGCCGCACCGCTTGCATTGGGTGTGAAAAGCATCTGAACCTTTGACCATTCGTTTGACTTGAAATGTCCGTCTACGGTTCCGGAAGAGGGAACACCGTAATTTCCGTTTTCATAGAGCCTGAGAGAATGACGCCATTTAAGGTCGGTAACTATAGCCATACCGACGTTTTCACCCATATCCACGTTTGCGTAATCGGGATTGTACTTGATGTCAAACTCAACCACAAACGTCTTGCCGTCAAGAACCTTGTTGTGGTCTTTGATGAAGAAGGAGGCATTATAGACGTTAGAGGTCTCGGAAATCGTGGAAAACACCCTGTTTCCGGCGTCGTCAATATACTTTGCACCCTTTGCCGCAAAGGGAATGTCTGCTGTCGTACCGTATTCGGATGTACCCACAACACCGCTTACCCAGCTGTCAAATCCGTTGAAGTAGATGTCGGCATCTTTGTCAAGATAGATTTTGAGGTTATCCATTGCAAAGCTCCAGCTTTCGTCCGCCGTAGCCTCAAACATATCAATGGAATCCTTTACATAGGAAAGTGTTTGGGTATATCCGTAGTTTTCATAGTAGTGAGGAACGAAAGTGTTTCTTCCGCTTTGGTCTTTTACCTGAAGTCCGTTGTTAAATAAGAAATCATAGGTGTAACCGGTAAAGGGCAGTTCATACTTGTTTCCGAAGCTGTCTGTAAAGTAGCTTTGTTGGGCAGAGAGCGTAGTGTCAACCTTAATCGGAATACCCGTTGCCACCGCCTCATTGTTAACGTAGAGATTAACTGTATGGAACGCATAAGAAAGCTCAAGTCTTATTCTTACCGTTTCGGCGGGAAGGGTGTAGTCAATAGCGTGCTGTGCAACCGTAAGCTTGCCTGTGCTGTCTGTCGTAAGTAAAGGAGCGTTTACCGTCGTTCCGTCTATACCCACCCTGTTGAGAGCGGCAATAACAAGGTTGCCGCTGTTGGAGGAGTTGTCTCCGAGTGTGAAATCCGTTTCAAGAGCAATAACACCCTCGGTGTAGGGAGTAGTTTTGAAGCTGCTGATGTTGAAGGAGGTGGCTCCGGAACCGTTTAAGGGCTGGAAGTGCTTGTTGCCGTTTGCCTCAACAATAGCTCCGTCAGTTGCAGTTGCCCAGAAGGGAGCAACCGTGTTCCAAACCTCTGACGTCATTGCCGTGCCTGCTTCAAATCCCTCAAAGTCGGTTTCAACAATAACTCCGCTTGCGGGAAGTGTTGCTGTGTTGATGCTGTCGGGAGGAGTTGTGCTTTCAACAGTTTCGTCAACCGTGTAAATGCGGATGTTGTCGTAGCCTATGTAGTCATTTACACCGGTAGAGATTTCATTTGAACCGGGCCCGATAGAGAATGAGGACCAGGTCGCACCGCTGATGTCGTGTTCAAATGTAGTCGTGAAAATGGGCTCGGTGTCAAGACCGCCCATATAGAAGGTTGCCGTCTTGCCTACAGGGTCTATAAGTGTCGCAAAATTATACCAGGTTCCGCTTGTAAGTGTAGGCGTGACATTGGTGTAACTGCTTCCTGTAAGATTAGGCCTTGCTGCAAGCTTTGTACCGTTAATTATCCATAGAGGAACATTTACCTTGCTCGTTCTCCACGAGGCCATTGTATAGGTAGTGGTTTTCTAATTTATCTTAAAGTCAAAACTTATAACGAATTTCTTGGACAGTGTCTGTAAAGTTCTGTCGTAAATGTTTATAAACGTATTGGCGTGACCTACGTAAGAACCAAGGAAGGTGTTACC
>JAFTLM010000333.1 GCA_017455945.1 Clostridia bacterium
GATTTTCAAACACAATGCCGCACTGATCGGCAAAATTGCCCGTTACACTCCTGTATACTTTTTCTTGATGCTTGCCGAGGGCGTGATATGGGGCTTTATTCACTCGGCAGAGTCGGTCTTTAATTACAACTTGCTCAACACAGTGGACGGCGGAGAGTTTCACTACGCTGTCAAGATAATCGCCGTAATGGCAAGCTTTTGGATTATTGCGTACATATTTGACAAGTGGTATTGGTGCATTATGAATCCGCTTATAAAGCGAAAACTTCATCTTCGAATGCATGAAGAGATGTTTGTCAAGGCGCGCTCGCTTGACCTTTCCTGTTTTGACGACCCCGAATTTTACAACGACTTCGTGTGGGCGATGAACGAATCCGACCAACGCGCGATAAACGTAATGGAGGACACCGGAAAGCTTATCAACCGCATTGTAGCTTCGGCGACACTTTTCACGCTTCTCTTTACCGTTGATCCGATAATAGCCTTAATCCTTTTCCTCTCGTCGGCTGTTACGGTCATAAGTAACCTTATTGCAAATAAGGTAAGCTTTATGCACAGCAAGGAAACAAATCCTCTTTGGCGGAAAAAGGACTATATAAACCGAGTATACCATCTTTCAGACTATGCCAAAGAGCTTAGAATACGCCGAGCCGACGAGCTTTTGATGGCTGATTATGATGAAAATACGGAAAAGATCATTGCCGCCGAGAAAAAATACGGTAAAAAATATTTTCTTTTGTATGGCTTGGGCTGGAATGCTGTAGGCACTGTGACCAATTATGCAGTAATTCTTTATATGATAGTTATGCTTTCACGCGGCGAGCTGGCGGTGGGGGGATTTGCGGCAAGCGTTGGAATGATATGGCGCATTCGTTGGCTTCTCGTCGACCTTATCGACCGTATCACAAAATACCCTAAGCACTCGCTTTATATCGAAAAGTATCTTGAATTTATGCGTTTCGAGCCGCAAATAAAGGACGGAATTACAGATATTCCCGATTTTGAAAGCCTCGAATTTCGCGACGTAAGCTTTTCTTATGAGTTTTCGGCACATCCCAAATATGCTTTTCACGATGAAGATTATACTCCACCGGAAAAGAAAAACGGAAAAGAAGCACTGAAGCACGTGAGCATAAAGCTTTTCAAAGGAGACAAGATAGCCATAGTGGGTTATAACGGTGCAGGAAAAACCACCCTTATAAAGCTTATTATGCGCCTTTACGACCCGACGGAAGGAGAAATTCTCTATAATGGCATCAACATAAAGGAATTTGACCCCGAGGCATATCGAAAAAAGATAGGCACCGTATTTCAGGATTTTAAAATATTTGCTGCTTCTATTGCCGAAAACGTTATGAATGGCGAATATTGTGACAAAGACGAAAAGACGGTGAAAAATGCACTGCAAAAAGCCGATTTTACAGGGAAGCTTGAAAGTCTTGGCGAGGGTATTTACACTCATCTCACAAGAGAATTCAATGACAAGGGAACCAACCTTTCGGGAGGCGAGGCACAGAAGATCGCCATATCGCGTGTTTTTGCAAAAGAATATCCCATTGTAATAATGGACGAGCCCTCAAGTGCTCTTGATCCAATGGCTGAGTATAATCTCAACCAATCTATTTTGCATAACACCGAGGGTAAAACTGTGATATTTATATCTCATCGCCTTTCTACTACAAGGATTGCTGACAAGATATATATGTTCGATAGTGGCAATCTTATAGAGGAGGGAAGTCATACCGAGCTTTTGAATATGAACGGAAAATACGCTGAAATGTTCCGAGTCCAATCCGAAAAATATCAAATCGGCGAAGCTTAACCGCACCATAATTCAAGAAGCCTTGAAAACACTGTGTTTTCAAGGCCTCTTCCTTTATATGTTCTCACAGATCGAATTTTTGCACGATGCTTAAGTATTTCCGTTGCCCATAATTCCCGCATTTAATATTTTGTTTTTTGAACCGGAAGGCGGAAGATTAAAATGTTTTTTATATGCTCTGGAAAAAGCATGGATTGAGGAATATTGCAATTTGTCGCTGACTTCCGTAACGCTCTCTCCTTTTTCAAGAAGCTCTGAAGCGGCTTCCATTTTTTTGCTGATAAAATACTTGTTTAATGAAATCCCCGTTTGCGTATGAAAAATCTTTGAAAGGTTATTGACATCGTAAAAAAATACGTTTTCCAAATCGCCGATTTTTTTGAGAGAAAAAATATTTTGGTCAATATAGGTGATAATATCGTGGGTTAAAACGGTTGAATCGGTCTGTATATGTTGCGGGGGGATTTTTGTTTTTTGGGAGATTCTTCGCGAACATTCAATCAAAATCTGCTCAAGCAGCAGAGCGATTACGCGTTCGGAATAGATGTCTTCGCTGCGTAATTCCTGCAAAAGATTTGCGCAAAGCGGATAAATACTGTCGATGCGGTATTTACGGTCGGCAGGTTCTTGACATGACTGTGTTATGTAGTTGATAAGCTTTTTTCCGTGTGATCTGTCTTTTGCGTAAAATGCCAAAAAGACAAACCGAAGCGGCTCTTGTTCATCGGAAATGATTTTGTGCGTTTCGTTTGGGAAAGAAAAGAAGCAGTCGTTTTTCTTGATTTCTACAGGGATATCGTTAATGTACGATATCCCTTTTCCGTTTGCCACGTAGGTGATCTCAAAATAATTCTGTTGATGCTCGGGAACGACGGTGTCCTTTGCGCAAAGCGCCTCTCCTGCCTGAATTAAAAAATAATTTCTGCAACGTTTGGGATTTAGGGCAAAGACCTGATTGTATGAGATTTTATATTTGTTTTTTAACATAACGTAATCCTCATTCGCTTTTTTTACAGTATACCACAAAAAACGGTATTTGGCAATTATTTTTCTGTTTTGAAGCAAAAAATGTTAAATTTTTTGTCGCGATATGATAAATACACACGCTTACAAGTGTGCTATAATGGAAACAACAATCAAAGGACGGTGTATTTATGCTTATTAAAAACGCCTTGGTAATACTAAAAGACGGAATAGAAAAAGCCGACGTGCTTGTAAAAAACGGAAGAATCGTGCAAATCGGCGAGGGCTTAACGGGCGAGGAGATATTGGACCTTGAGGGTAACTATCTTGCTCCCGGTTTTGTGGATATTCACAATCACGGCGGATACGGTTACGATTATATGGACAATTCCGTGGAGGCATTCGAGAATATTTTGCGCTTTCACAGCGACAACGGCATTACGTCCGCGGTTGCTTCTACTGTAACGGCGCCGAAGGCAACCATAGAAAAAACGCTGTCGGTAGCCCGAGAGATGGTCAAAAAAAGGGGAAACCACGCAAAGCTCTTGGGGGTACATTTGGAAGGTCCTTATTTATCCTTTCAGAACAAGGGCGCGCACGCTTCCGAGTATTTGAGAACACCTGCCGAGGATGATTACAGGTATATTCTTGAAAACTCAGATATCATCCGTCAAGTTACGATTTCGCCTGAGCTTGAGGGTAGTGTGGAATTTACAAAAAAACTCGTGGAAAAGGGAATTGTTGTGTCTCTGGGACACGACAACGCTATTTTGCCTGAGTTTTTGCCTGTGGTGAAAGCCGGGGCAAGCAATCTTACACATATCTTTTGTGCTATGAGCATGGTTGTAATGAGAGACAATAAGCGTTACGTCGGACTTCGCGAGTACGGCTTGATTGACGATAATTTAACGGCAGAAGTTATAGCCGACAACCATCACATTACGCCCGAACTTTTGAAGATGATCTACAGATGCAAAGGCGGAGACCGAATGTGTTTGATTTCGGATTGCCTGCGCGCGGGAGGAATGAAAGCGGACGGAGCATTATACAGCCTTGGGGCAAAAGGCGATCCCGATTCGCAACAATTCAAGGTTGCGGACGGCGTAGCTGTTTTGACGGACGGAAAAACCTATGCGGGCAGTATACAGCCGATTTCGCAAATGTTAAGGAACGTCGTGTTCGACGGCGGTGTGCCTCTTTCTGAAGCAATTAAAACGGTAAGCTCTACGCCTGCGAGAATTATTAAAGCGGACAAGGATATAGGCTCGATTGAGGTTGGAAAATGCGCGGATTTTTGCGTGTTGAACAAGGATTTATTTGTGGAAAAGACGATTATAGAAGGGAGAATAATTAAAAAATGAAAAACACTTACTATTGTTCGTCACAGGATTTTGTCAAAAACAGTAAAATTCCTGTGAGGGTGATGAAAACAGAAGCCGATATGTATGAGGAAATTGCGGAACTGATGGCTTCGGCTATTGAAAAGAATAACGCAAAGGGCAAAAAAACAGTGATAATTTGTCCTGTCGGTCCAATCGGGCAATACCCTATTTTCGCGAACAGGGTGAACGAAAGAAACATCAATTTGAAAAATTGTTGGTTCATCAATATGGATGAATATTTGGTTGGGGAAGACGAAACGATTCCTTATGACAATCCTTTAAGCTTCCACGCTACAATGGACAGAGTGTTGTATTCTCAAATCAAAGAGGAGCTTGTGATGCCGGAATCCCAACGCTTGTTTCCCGAGCCGGGAAGAGAAGCCGAGACAGACGGGCTTTTTGAGCAGTTGGGGGAAGTTGACTTGTGCTTGACCGGTGTTGGTATCAACGGGCATATAGCCTTTAATGAACCGCCCAAAGCCACCGATCCGATTTCTGATTTGGAATATAAAAATTGCGGCACGCGCTGTGCGGACATCGCCGCCGAAACAATTGTAAACAACGGCGCAAACAAGCTTCGCGGCGCCCTTGATATTTTCCCTAAAAGGTGTATTACCCTTGGTATGAAACAATTGCTGAAGGCAAAGACCTTGAAGGTATATTTATACTGCAATTGGCAATGGGGTATTATGCGGAAAATGGCGCTTGAGGAGGAGTCACGCTTTATGCCCGTGTCCTTCTTGCAAACGCATCCGAACGCCGAAATGGTTGTTACGGAAAGCTTATACGAATTTAACTTATAAAACTGGAGGAGTTTATGAAATTCGGAACGTTAGTGCGTCTGAAAAGCACAGACGAATGTGTTGAGGCGTTTAACAAAGTGAAAAAACTGGGCTTGGAAAGCTGTCAGTTGGTGTATAAACCCGAAAACTATACAATCGAAGACGCAAAGTTTATCAAAGATGCCGCCGAAAAATGCGATGTTGAGATATCGGCTTTCTTTGCCGGTTTTCGCGATAATTATACCGCCTGGGATCTTAAATACGATTTCCGAAACGCGGGATTAAACAGTGCGGCGTTTGGTGCGGAACGCTTGAAATATTTACTTGGTATATTGCCGTTTTTGCAAGAGCTTGGCGTTTTGGATATGATCGTTCACGCGGGCTTTGTACCCAACGATCCCTTCGCTCCCGAGTATGCGGAAATGCTTTGTCGGGTCAAGCTGCTTGCGGGAAGGGCGAAACAACACGGAATCAATATTTTGTTTGAAACGGGTGGAGAAAGCCCGATTACCTTGCTTCGGTTGATTACAGAACTTAATACGGGCAATCTGTTTGTAAATCTGGATACCGGAAACTTGATTATGTACGGTTACGGAAATCCCCGGGATGCTGTTTATACTCTTGGAAAATACGTGCGAAATATGCACGCAAAGGACGGCTTGCCTCCTACCGACCCTTATAAAATAGGTAAGGAAGTGCCAATCGGCGAGGGCTTTGTGGATTTTGAAAGGGTCTTTGCGGGATTGAACGCAATCGGGTACGATAGATTTGTGACGATTGAGAGAGAAATCAGCGGTGAAAAGCAAACGGAGGATATTGAAAAAGGAATAAAATACATAAAAAATATATTGGAAAATCTGAAAGGAAAAGGTGAATGAAAATGAAAAAGAGAGTTGGTATTATAGGTTACGGAATGGTTGCAAGCTCAAACCATAAAAAATCTTATGCTCGTGCAAAGGATGCCGAAGTGGTGGCGGTTTGTGACGTTAATAAAAAGGCTTTGGAGCGTGCGAAAAACGATTTCGGTCTTCCCGATGAGGCGTTGTTTGACGATTATAAAAAGCTTATTGACAGCGGAATTTGCGAAATGGTGGATATTTGTACACCGAACTGCTATCATTGCGAACAGGCAAAATATGCCCTGAATGCGGGTCTTCCCGTCAGCATTGAAAAGCCTGTTGGAATGAACAGCCAAGAGGTTGAGGAAGTGCGTAAATTGGCAGAAGAAAAGGGCTTGCCCGTGTTTATTTGCTTTACCTGGAGACATATGCCTACAACGAGATATCTTAAAGACGTTATCGACAGCGGCGTGGTTGGTAAGGTATACCATTGCTACATAAAGTGTATCAAGGAAAGCGGTCTGTGGGAAGGCAGAAGACTTGAGTGGCGTTTCGATAAGGAGCTTTGCGGTACGGGCGTGCTTTGCGATCTCGGCTCGCACATGATAGACTTTTTGAACTGGATGAATGAGGATATCGTGGGATTGTCGGCTAACTTGGGAATCTTCATTAAAGAAAGACAAAAATTGGATTCTGACGAATGGGCTCCCGTGACTACCGACGACTATGCCAACGTTTTGGCGGATCTGAAGAGCGGAGCAACCGCGAACATTGAACTTTCCCGATGCGCCAAGACCGAATCTCAGCTTGTGGAGTTTATTGTTTACGGCGAAAAAGGCTATATCCGCTACTGCAATTACGTGGGAGAGGGACTTGAAATCTGCTATGGAAGCAAAGAAGAAATCAAGAAAGGAAAGCAACGGGTTGCTACGCCTGAAAAATACGGTAAACACGGCGCTATATATCAATCTCAATCCTTCTTAGATTACGCAAACGGTAAGTCGGACAGCTTCACTTCTACGATTGACGACGGCTTGCGCGCGCAGATGATTATTGACGCGGTGGTGAGATCCAACGAAGAAAAACGTTACGTAAAGATTGAAGAAATTGAAAAGGAGCTTAAATAAATGAAGCACAAGCTTGGTGTTATAGGGTACGGTACGATGGGGTCGTGGCACGCGGAAAACGTGCGGAACAGAATAGGTGATTTAGACGTTGCCGCCGTGTACGACATAGACAAAGAAAAACGTGAAAAAGCCAAGGCGGACGGTTTCTCGGTTTGCGATACGGCAGAAGATTTTTTTAAGACAGACATAGATCTTGTTTTGATTGCCACGCCAAACAATTTCCATCAATATTACAGCATCATGGCAATGGAAAAAGGAAAAAACGTGGTGTGTGAAAAGCCCGCCTGCCTCAGCGTAGAGGAATTGGAAGAGGTTTTGGCGGTTAGTCGAAAGACGGGCAAGCTTTACACGGTTCATCAAAACAGACGCTTTGATATGGACTACGTAATCGCAAAGAAAATTATATCCGAAGGCAAGCTTGGAAAGCTGTTTATGATGGAATCAAGACTCTATTCCAACCGCGGCTTTTCAAAGGGCGGCTGGAAGGCAAAATACGAAACGGGCGGCGGACTTTTGTACGATTGGGGAATTCATATGCTTGACCAGATTCTGGAGATGATTCCAGAAAATCCGATTAGCGTATATGCCGACTTACATAAGGTTTATATGCAGGAGGTCGACGACGTCTGCAGTGTTACAATTACATTTGAAAGCGGCTTGACTGCCAGATTTTTGTGTGATCTCTGGTGTCATATCAAAGAAGCAAGATGGCATATTCAGGGTGACAAAGGAACCGCTGTTATTTATGATTGGTTCGGACAGCAGGGAAAAATATTCCAAACCACCGACGTTGGTGTGGAAGAAAGCGTAGGGTGTATTTATACGCATAACGGACTGTCTACAAGCATGTATTCCCGTCCTATCCAAGAGCTTAACGAGCTGCCGTTGCCCTTACCCGAAAATCCGCCGCGTTGGGAAGAATTTTATGAAAACGTGATTGACGCAATAGAAGGAAAAGCAAAGCAAATTGTAACGCACGAACAGATACTTAAGGACATGAAAGTTTTGATGGCTGCGTTTGAATCGGCAAATAATCAAAAGCTTGTCAAGATTTCTCTTTAAAGGAGCAAATTTGTATGAAAAAAATTGGTATTATTGATTACTTCATTGAC
>JAFTLM010000334.1 GCA_017455945.1 Clostridia bacterium
AAGGGCTTTGACCCCAGAAAGCTTCTCGCTCCCGGCGTTGAGGCTATCAAGGCTACCGTAAGAGAGAAGATCGAGCTCTTCGGCTCCGCAAACAAGGCTTAAGGCGTAAATAATCGGCGTTGAAATCTGCCGAAAAAGAAAAGACCGACGTGTTTAGGGTCGTATCCTAAAGGACAGTTTTCAGAAATACGGCATATCTCGAAAGAGGTACGCCGTATTTTGCGTTTGTGGACACAAATGCAGTGCTTGTCAGTAAAATTGACAAGTTATGGGTGAACAAAAAAGGCTCCCTTGTGTAAAGGGAGCTGACGCCGTAGGCGGCTGAGGGATTGTTCTTTTGTGATTGCCTCTTATACAATCCCTCCGTCACGCTTCGCGTGCCACCTCCCTTTACACAAGGGAGGCTCTTTTTTTATCTTCCGGAAGGTAAGTAAAGAACTTTTGAAACGCCAATGTCAAAAGTGCCTTTGCGTTACTTTTGCCAAAATTTTTTTCGGCGGTCGGTTTATGGGTTCACGAGCTTACGCCGAAAATTATCGGTTTTGTGCCACTTTCGCACCACTCCTGCTGTGAAAATCCGCAAAACCTGCACTTTTATCCCCACATTCTTAAATTTTCGAAAATGCTTGACATTTTACCTCCCAAGTTGTATAATATTGATATAAAAACCGTATTCGGAACGGTTTTTCAGCTTTTTTGAAAGGATTTTACTCTACATATGGATCTTAATAAAAGAGTCCCTGAAATATTCGGTGAAATGGTCTTCAACGAAGACGTTATGCGTGAAAAATTGCCAAAGGAAGTCTATAAATCGCTTTCCAAAACCATTGAAGAGGGAAGAACCATAGACCCCTCTATAGCAGGCGTTGTCGCCAACGCCATGAAGGACTGGGCTATTGAAAAGGGTGCCACACACTACACCCACTGGTTCCAGCCGCTTACCGGCGTCACCGCCGAGAAGCACGACTCCTTTATTGCTCCCGTGGGCAACTGCAAGGTGGTTATGGAGTTTTCGGGCAAAGAGCTTATCAAGGGCGAGTCCGATGCCTCCTCCTTCCCTTCGGGCGGACTTCGCGCGACCTTTGAGGCACGCGGTTACACCGCCTGGGATCCTGCGTCCTACGCCTTCGTGAAGAACGGAACTCTCTATATTCCCACCGCGTTCTGCTCCTATACGGGCGAGGCACTCGACACCAAAACGCCTCTGCTCCGTTCTATGGCGGCGATAAACACCCAGGCGCTCAGAATAGTACGCCTTTTCGGCGACGCTCAGGCGAAGAGGGTCAATACCACCGTGGGCGCGGAACAGGAATACTTTATAGTGGATAACGAAACCTATAAAAAACGCCGCGACCTGCTTTATTGCGGAAGAACTCTCTTCGGCGCTCCCGCCCCCAAGGGTCAGGAGCTTGAGGATCACTATTTCGGTCCCCTCAAGCCGAGAATAAGTGCCTTTATGCAGGACCTGGACAGGGAGCTCTGGACTCTCGGTATCAACTCGAAAACCAAGCATAACGAGGCTGCTCCCGCCCAGCACGAGCTTGCTCCCATATACGTCACCACCAATCTGGCGGTTGACCAGAATCTGCTGATAATGGAGAGCATGAAGCTTGTCGCACAGCGTCACGGGCTTCGTTGCTTACTGCACGAAAAACCATATGCGGGCGTAAACGGATCGGGCAAACACAACAACTGGTCTATCTGCACCGACACGGGAAAAAATCTGCTTGACCCCGGTAAGACACCCGCCGAAAACGCACAATTCCTGCTTATTCTGGCTGCCATAGTCAAGGCGGTTGACGAATATGCGTCGCTTATGCGTATCTCGGTTGCCTATGCGGGCAACGACCACCGACTTGGTGCGGGCGAGGCTCCTCCCGCAATAATTTCCATATTCCTCGGTGAGGATCTGGAAGGGCTTATCGAGTCGATAATCGACGGAACGGCATACAAAGCCAGCAAGGCGGGTATGATGGATCTGGGCGTTCCCACCGTTCCCGTGTTCAGAAAGGACACCACCGACAGAAACAGAACCTCGCCCTTTGCCTTTACGGGCAACAAGTTCGAGTTCAGAATGGTGGGCTCTTCTCAGAACATCGCGATGCCCAACATAATTCTTAACACCGCCGTTGCCGAAGAGTTCAGGCAGTTTGCCGATATACTGGAGGCGAGCGAGGATGGAGAGGATTTCGACAAAAAGGTTGCCGAGATAATCCGAAAGACCTTTACCGAGCACAAGCGTGTTATATTTAATTGAAACGGATATTCTGAGGAATGGGAAAAAGAGGCTAAACAGAGAGGGCTTCCTAACCTGAAAACCTCGGTTGACGCCTATAAAACCTTCAATTCTAAGGAGAATGTGGAGCTTTTCCGCCGCCAGGGCGTTATGAGCGAGACCGAAATCGTGTCCAGACAGGAGATAATGCTTGAAAATTACTCCAAGGTTATCAACATCGAGGCACTGACTATGATTGAAATGGTGACGAGAGACGTAATTCCCGCGGTGAATGCATATACGGGCAAGCTTGCCGCCGATATCAACGCCAAAACTGCGGCGCTGGGAGAGGGAAGTGCACGCGTGGAGAAAACGCTGGCTAAGAAGCTTTCGGCTCTCTGTGCGGATACCTACGACCTTGTGCAGTCGCTTGCCGTTGCCGAGAAAAACGCCGCTTCCCAGGAGAACCATACCAGAATGGCGGAAAGCTACCTGGAAAAGGTGATTCCGCTTATGGAGCGTATAAGAAATAAGGTTGACGCTATGGAAACGCTTACCGCCTCCGAATATTGGCCCTTCCCCACGTACGGCGAGCTGTTGTTCGGAATTTAAGCGACGGGCGGGGAAGCCCCCGCGGGCGTGATGCCTTCGGCGTTCACGTAATTTAATTCGTGCGAACATATTTGACGCTATTCAAAAGATGATGGCTAAACACCATCATCTTTTTTGTTTGGAAAGGGCGGCACGACACACAGGTCGTGCCCTACAGCCGACAAACGGAAACAATCCGTAGGGAACGACCTACGTGTCGTTCCGTATAATAAAAACCAAACGATAAATTATAGTTTAGCGGCGAGGGGTGTGTTTGCACTCGCCAAGTCCAGAAAGGTTTTTGCGGAGCTTTTTGCAAAAAGCGACCTCTTGTGCCCGCAGGCACTCGGCGTTTCTTTTGGGAGCTTTTCTTTGCGCCTTTTGTGTCAAAGAAAAGCGG
>JAFTLM010000335.1 GCA_017455945.1 Clostridia bacterium
ACAGCTCTCTCCCGCCGAAAGGGTAATTTCGTTTTCAAGTGCGAAACAAATCTTCTCCGCAATACAGTCGGTATTTGTACAGCCGTGATTTTTGAGAAGTGCCTTTGGCTCGTTTTTGTCTCCGTAAACACCGAGAAAGGCGTTGCGGCGGGTATCGTACCCCGTCACTTCCCTGTCGGCACAAAGATAAGCATAGCAACGGTGAGGAGAGCCAATCTCAAAATTATACCAACCGATGCCGTATACGCCGTTTTTCTCCTTGCAGAAATCTCCCTTGCCGGTTTCATAGCCCTGGGGGGCGTATCTGCCATCGATTCCGGTAGCATAATACGGAATGACCTTAAGCGTGCGTGTGCGGTCGCTCTCGTTGGTAACTGTCACCTTGAGTATTTCGCGTCTTCCTTGGTTGGGAACAAACAGACGGCACTCGGTGCGGATACCGTTCTTTTTCAGCATAATATTGGTATAGCCTATACCGTGGGTGCAGGCATAGTCCTCCACCTCGTCGTAAACGGGAAGTCCCGTGGCTTGCCAATAGCTCTCGCCCTCCACAATATACACGGCGCGATCATCCACAGCGTTGAGTCTGCGTCCCATTTTATCCTGCGCGAAGCCCATACCGAAGCCCACCTGCGAAACAAAGCAGATGTACTCGTCGTTATACAAATAGTTATACCAATGGCGAGGGGTCTCTCTGTCGGTAATAACGTATGTTTTTTGTGAAAAATATCCGTATTCTTTCATAACACTTTCCTCCATTTTTATTATCTATATTTTACCACGAATGTCTCCGGTTGTCAAGCGGCGATACCTTTTTAACCCCATATCAAAAAAACTTCACACAGCCTATCCTATGCGAAGGTTTTTGGTATCCACTGAATCAAGAATAATTTCGCGCATCAAAATATGCGGCGGAAAGACCAACCCGAAAGGTACGAATACGTATGCAACGGCTACCACCGATACGGTAAAGACAACTGCACTTCTCACCGAGTTGACGAAAGCGAGCTTGACAAGCTGATATACAAGGAACTGATGAGCCTCAAGGAAGAAGCACAAAAGAACTACGACAGCATCGAAGCCGATGTCAAACGGTGGCTGGCACAAAAAGGCAACGCTGAACGGCAAACAAAGGCTCTGTCAGCCCGATTGGAGCAACGGCGAGGCGACCAGCAGATGATACTGCTTGAACGCCTCCGTGACCGCGAACACGCCGCCGTGTACGACGAGATGTTGAAGAAGTGTGAGGACGACATCACGACCTTAACCGAGCAACCGGACTCCATTCGCAATTATGAGGCAACGATAAAAAAGAGAAAAGTCTCGAAAATGTAGTATTTTCAAGGCTTTCGGATGGTGCGGGCGAAAGGACTTTGGAACCTGGCTTGCGGTTAGTTTGGAGATTTCGGAAATTTATTCTACGCAAGCCCGCAACGCCTGCGGCGCTGGAGTTCAAGTATTTTGTCTCGATAGCAACAAAAATGAGAGGCACGTTGTACCTCTCGTTTTTGTTGGTGCGGGCGAAGGGACTTGAACCCATATGAAATTGCTTTCACTGGAACCTGATGGTAATGTCCCCTCGGTGAAAGGCTCTTCGTCCTTTATTTATCGTTTTCATTGTACCATGGATTGAAGAAAAAGTCAAGTCTATCCTCCACACTGTTAATAAGCCTTATTACAAAAAAGGTGTAGATTAACCTAAATAAGTAATATGTCATATCATTCCTCACTCACGCTTCCGTCAAAGCGGATAAATTTTGTTGTTCCTTCGGTTATGTTCTTAACGACAGCCGAGATTATGCTGTCACCGTGTATCTCTATCATTTTGGTATACACTTTTACGTCGTACTTGAAGATAAGTGCTAAAATCTTATAGCGTTCACCCGTCAACAAATTTAACAAAAATGCGTTGGTATAGTTTTCACGTCTGAGCTTCCCTTCCCCCGGCTCATCGTTGTTTAGCTGTTTGCTGAATTCTGCTAAAGTTTGAGTTTGACCGTTCTCGACATCCTCAATAAGAATACTGTAAGGGTCGGTAAGCCCCATTCTGAACCTGTCGATGCCGTTCTCTTTAGCCCAGTTGCCGTCTACCTCTACATCCAAATTGAGATTTGTTGCATACGTAAAATTGCATTCAATGTACAGGTCTCGCATTCTGTCGCCCCAATCCTCGTCGGTGGGATGTCTCATCTCGACAGGCGTGATTCCGTACTGCTTCGCTAACTCTATCGCTCCGCTTTGGAAGCCGTTTTTGGCAACAAAAATCCCCACAACACCGCCGAGGTCTTCCAAAACCGAGTGAAACGCGCTTATCTTTTCCATTGACACGGGATTTTTGTAACCCTTACATTCAACAGCCGTTCTGTAAACAGTTCCCGCTTGCTTAAACTCCCAATATATATCTATTTGATGCGCTACACCGCCTGCACCAACCAGTTTTACGTTGTGGCGTATATCGATATTCTCCACACCCTCATACCTGTGAATAAGCTCATATATTTCCTTGACCCAAAGCTCATATTCCGTTCCTTGCATAAAAACCTCACTTGACAGTTAAATTTCTTCACTATCATTATACCACAAATAATATCTTTTTCAAGAACTCCGACCAAAATTCATTGACCTTTCCTAATTAACACTGATATAAAAAATCCCCCGCAGGAGCAGTTCAAAGAACCACTCCTTTGGGGAAATTTTATGAAAAACACACGTAAGCAAATTAATTTGCGGTATCGCTGTCAACCTGTCCGCAATTTCTGAAGGTAAGAGTGGAATTCTCGGAACAGCTTTCAAGGCTGTTGTTTTTCCAAACAAAGCGTTCAACGTTATCCGCTGACAAAAGACTTCCGCCGTTACCTACAAATTTATTGCCCGAAACCTCTATGTATTTGTGATAATAATTTTCTCCGTCAAAGGCTTCGCGAGGCTTTATCTCAATGACGTTTTTGCCCCAATTGCCTTTTGTGAAGCGGCAGTTGTCAAAGGTGTTATCAAGAATTCGCACGTCTTGTGTACCGCCCGCCTCAAACCAGAATTTCCCGTCGCTTTCAAAGAGAATGGCGACGCCGGGGGTATTGAAGTAATTGTTCTTTATCTCCACCTTGCCCTTAGTTGCGATAAGCATTCCGCGGGCGCGGTTGTTTCGAACCCTGTTGTTTTCAAAGATTAAATCACAGTTCCACGTAAGATCCTCAAAAACATCTCCGATTTCTATACCGTCTGTTCCACCCTCAATAAAAAGCTTGGTATAATTCATATTTACTGTTTGGATAGCCTTTATTTTTCTTGTGAATTTGGGAATAAGCGTTTTGGGGTCAAGAACGGCAATTTCGTCTCCTTCTTCATAAATTCCAAGCCCCTTCGCCTGGGGATGAACGTACTTAACAAGAACACTTCCGATATACTTTGCAACAACGGGGTTAAATTCGCCGTGAATGTTGAGAGCATCGTCCTGTTGTTCGGAAAAGCTGCTGTTTGTAACCTTTACAAGCCCCTTGCAGTTTACAAAATGAGTTGCGTCTGCGTTAAGCGAAAAGTAGTCCTCGTCTCTCGCCTTAACCGTCATTTTATCAACAGTCACATTTGTGGACTTTTCGGCAAGAACCCCCATTCCGTAGCTCTTATACATTGTAACGTTTTCTATAAAAGTATCACAGCATCTGTCAATTACCACGTTACAGGCGTGACGCTTATGAGCACGAGCGACAAGCACCGTTCCCTCTCGCAATTCAAGGGCTTTATCGTATTTATGTACCCTGAAAAATCCATTGCCTAAATCCTCAAAACAAACGTTTTTGTTAAAGGAGTCGCGGGATTCGGCGATCATCTCTTTACTCGTCCCGTTATTCAGAAGGCAAAAATATCTGAAAGGTTCGTCATTGTCGTCTCCGTCACTTAAATACATCGTTGTGCCCTCCACGTAGCATTTGCTTCCGCAAAGGTAGCAAAAATCAAAACTTTCCTCGTCCACAGCCATCACCTTAAGACAAAAGGCCTTTGTCTTTTCGTAGTCGATAGACAGATTTTTAATTGTAATATTGTTAGAGCCAACAAGCGCAAACGGAATCATATCCGAGTGAAAAACAAACTCGCTTCCGCCACCGTCAACTGTGAAGTTTTCCATTTGCTCTATAAGAAAAGCAATTCTCTTTTCACCGTATATATCGTGGTTTGAAACGTGAAGGAGGCGTTCCGACGCCTTTTCGGGATAAATATCGTACCGTCCGCAATCAAAAACAAGACAATCATCGCCTATCTCGCGGCAATAATTTATGGCGTTGAACAAATTGTAAGCATGGTCGTTTGTGATATTAAATCTACTGTAATTAATCATTTTAGCCCTTTCTGCGCCTCAAATATTCACGGGGTGTACACCCCATATAACGGCGAAAGATTTTTGTATAATAGCTGGAGTTGGAGAAACCTGTATTCTGCGCAGCTTCGGTAACCGACAGTCCCTCTTCTTCCAAAAGCTGTATTGATTTTTTGATTCTGAGTCCCATCAGGTATTCGAATGCCGTTTGCCTCGTGATACGCTTAAAGCACCTGCAAAATTCGCTTTTGCTAAGATTACACATTGATGCAATTTCTTCAAGGTTAAGCTTTGATGCGTAATTGTCATTCATATACTGAATGGCTTTCTTTATAGGTGATACTGACAACGGCTTCTCGACCGACAAGCCGCTTAACCGTTTGGCTTCTTTGTAAAACAAATGCCACAGCTGGCACAAAATGCCTTTAACTTCTATTTCCCATCCGTCCTCTTTTTTCTTCATTATCTCGTGTATTGAGATACACAGGCTTGACATATCATTGCTTCCGTTTTCAAAAAGCATTGATGGAAGCGATTTGGCATCCATCACGCCCTCAAAAAACTTTTTTGCAAAAGCTCCGTCGGGATCTCCGTCAATCGCACTTGTCAAAAAGCTGATAACAAGATATCGGCACCCTCCATCATCAACGTATCGACCCGAATGCATAGCCCCTGAGTTGACAAACACACAGTCGCCTTTTTCCATACGGTAATGCTTGTCATTAACCTGATATTCCATTTGACCCTGCAACACTACCGTAAATTCAAGCCCCTTGTGCCAATGCAAATCAAAGGCGCCGTTAAAGAAGTACGATAAATTACAAACACAGGTCTCTACGGGAACCCCCTCTCCCGTTTTCCATTTATCGTATTCAAGTCCGTTTGCATCTATAGCCAATCGAAATACCCCATTAAAAGATGTGCTTCGCATACCAAACCTCCAAATGCGCAATATAATATCAAAAATCAGCAATATATTGATATCATTTATCAGATTTTGATATTATAATTATACTATAGTATTACAAAAAATGCAATAACTTTTGGAAAATTAACTTTCTTTGCAAGGAGGAAACCATTATGAAAAAAAGCTTGAGATTTATATGTCTTGTTATTGCTCTCATTTTGATAACTACGGTATTGGCTTCGTGCGGAAACAGTGACGACACAACGGTTGCCAAGGATACCAATATTCAAAATGAAACCGGACGAGATGCCGTCAAGGACACCGTTCCCGCGGATCTTCAATTCAAAGGAGAGATCATAACCTTTTTTGTCCGTGACGACCAGGAACTGTGGAAAAACGAAATTGACGTTGAAAAAACCACTAACGACACACTTTACGATGCAATCTACTACCGAAACGCAGCAGTAGAAGACAGGCTTGGTATTACTATCAAGCAAATCGGACAAGCAGGTACTTACGCCGTATCCGACTCTTGGAATTCCACACTCAGAAATGCGGTTCTTACCAAAAGCGGTGACTATGATACCGCGGCAATTTATGCATCCACCGGATCTGCGCTTGCGGTTGAGGGACTTTACTATAATATTCTCGATCTTCCGTATATTAATCTTGAACAGCCCTGGTGGAATGACTCAATCGTTAAAGAGGTTACTCTGTTTGATACCCTCTACTATCTCGCGGGTGATATTTGTGTAACCCAGATTGCTAACGGTATCTGTATATTCTACAACAAAGATCTGTTTACAGAGCTTTATCAAACACAGAACATCAATCTTTTTGACGTAGTTGAAAAGGGCGAATGGACAATTGATTACATGAGCGAACTTGTATCAAACGCATGGATAGATGAAAACAGCGATGGTGTTATAAGCGACGGTGATACCGTTGGCTTTGCGGCATCTGTAAACACAGGTGGCGACGGTGGTATGGACGCATGGATTCCAGCAATGGGCATAAGCCTCACAAAAATGGTTGACGGCTACCCCGAACTTACATTTTACGATGAACACACGGTTGAGGCATTTGAAAAGCTTCAAGGACTTTACAGTACCAATCCGGGTACGCTCAGAGCGACACTTAACTCGACGAGCTTTTTAATAGGCAATCAGCTCTTTATCAAAGAAAACCTTAACTCAGGATCGAAATTTCGTGGAATGCAAGACGCTTATGGCGTACTTCCTCTGCCTAAGTTTGACACCAATCAGAGCGATTATCAGACAACCTTTGCTAACACCGCTTCGCTTATCGTAGTTCTTTCTTCTTGCAACAAAACAGATTTGGTAGGTGCAACGCTTGAGCTTATGGGCGCTGAGTCATATAAACAGGTAACCCCCGCATACTTTGAAATCTGTCTCAAGGGTAAATATTCCGATGCTCCCGAAGATGCTCAAATTTACGATAGAATCGTCAATAGCTTTGTGTACAACTTTGGATTCTGCTACTCGTCAAAGAGCCTTGAAGGTATCGGTGCCCTATTCCGCAACCTTGATACGGATATAGCACAAAAATACGAGGCAAATAAGATTAAGTATGAGACCGCACTTAACGACCTCATAGATAAGTTAGATGAAATTTCCTTCTTAACAAAATAAGCGAAATTGTCCTATTATAAGGAGCTGAACTCTTATGAGAACAGCTCCTTTATTTTGTACTTAATGAAAGAACAAGCCTTTATTTCGCGTATTTAGCATCAAAATATTTGATAATACTGTAAACGTTTTTATTTATCTCCGCCATATCATCGGTAAGATCCGTATACTCTTTGTGAGTATTGGAAACGATTCCCTTATTGGCATCACGGCTTGAAGCGTCGGTGGTTTTTCCTGTCGGATCATTGTCCGCATACTGAAACCAATGCCAGCCGATACAGTTTTTAGCCTCAAGAAGTCTTAAGGTGAAGGATTGGTAAAAGTCGCCTCTGTCCTGTTGGGTCTTAACAAAGAATCCCGCACCGTCCTTGTTGGCAAGATTGCCCTCGTTTTCCTCCGCCTTC
>JAFTLM010000336.1 GCA_017455945.1 Clostridia bacterium
TAATTCGGAACTCCGCTTTTCTTTGACACAAAAGGCGCAAAGAAAAGCTCCCAAAAGAAACGCCGAGTGCCTGCGGGCACAAGAGGTCGCTTTTTGCAAAAAGCTCCGCAAAAACCTTTCTGGACTTGGCGAGTGCGAACACACCCCTCGCCGCCAAACTATAATTTATCGGTCTATATCACAAAAAGGATGCTGCCTTAATAAGACAGCATCCTTGAAATTTTTAATTAAACTCTCTTGGAGAGAACCTCTTTTTCGTAGGTCTTGATTTCGTCAAACCACTTGGAATCCTCAATAACTCCGCTTCTGCGACAGAACTCTGCCCAAACCTCGCCCCAAGGATAGCTCTTAAGCTCCTCGCGCATAGCCATAAGCTCGGTGGTGTTGCCCTCGTCCTGCATCTTGGTGAAGTCTGCGTGAGGTGTGAGAAGTGCACAAAGAAGAGCCTTCTGCATATTTCTCATACCAACTACCCAAGCCGAAAGACGGTTGATGCTTGCGTCAAAGTAGTCAAGTGCGATAAGTACACGGTCGCAAGCGTCGTTGCGAACTATTTCGTTTGCAATTTCCTTTGTTTCGTCGTCAAGGAGAACAACGTGGTCACTGTCCCAACGAACCGCACGGGTAACGTGAAGCGCAACCTTTTCGTTGAAGAGAAGCATAGAGGAAAGCTTGTCGGAAACAACCTCTGTGGGATGATAGTGTCCGTTGTCCATGAGGCTCATAATGCCTCTGGAAGCCGCGTAGTTAAGACCGAATTCAGCGGAACCAACTGTGTAGGATTCAACGCCGATGCCGAATACCTTGGACTCAAGAGCAACGTAAACAAGGTTCTTGTCATATCCGCAAGCGAGAATCTCGTCAAGTGAGTCAGCAAATCTCTTTCTCGGACCGAGTCTGTCGGCGGGAATGTCCTTGTATCCGTCGGGAATCCATATGTTCATAAGACAGGGCGTACCTGTTTCTCTTGCGAAATACTCGGAAATTCTGATACAAGCAATGCAGTGTCTTATCCAGAAATCTCTGATTTCTTTTTTGGGGTGAGAAAGCGTAAGGCCGTCATCAGCTAAAGGATGAGAGAAGCAAGAGGGGTTGAAGTCAAGCCCAAGACCTCTTTCTTTGGCAAACTCTACCCACTTAGCAAAATGCTTGGGCTCAAGAGCGTCAAGGTCAACCCATTCGCCCTTTTCAAAAATGGGATAACAAGCGTGAACGTTGAGACGCTGTTTACCGGGCATAAGTGAAAACGCCTTGTCTAAGTCAGCCATAAGCTCCTCGGGATTGCGAGCCGCACCGGGGTAGTTACCTGTGGTCTGGATACCGCCCGAAAGCTCACCGTCGTTGGCGAAACCCTTGATGTCATCACCCTGCCAGCAGTGCAGGGAAATGGGCATTGCGGAAAGCTTTGCGATGGCAGCCTCGGTATCAACACCGATAGCAGCGTATT
This sequence comes from Clostridia bacterium, assembly GCA_017455945.1. Lineage (GTDB taxonomy): Bacteria > Bacillota > Clostridia > Oscillospirales > CAG-272 > RGIG8775. Next base: position 1,448 of record JAFTLM010000336.1, read on the forward strand.
TTTCGCGAGCGTAAGAATACATATTTTGCATGATAATTCTCCTTATAAAACTAAAATTTTACAATACCATTATACAATAAAAAAATTCAAAAAGCAATAGATTTTTCAAAAGATTTGCATCGAAATCAGCCTGAAATCAAAATAATTTTTTTGAAAACCACATTTATTTTTGCAAAGTATTAAATCCAAAAACTTTTATGTTGTTTTACAAAAGGGCTGATTCTGCAAATCAGCCCTTAGAAAAATTATGACGGGTTATAGTCGATGTAGTAAATGCTGTTTATAGTCCACACGTCACCCGTGGAAGGTGTGCCTTGGGGATCTCCGAAAGAGGGATACCATTTGCTGTCGCCGTGTTTTCTAACGGATATATTAGTTGAGTTGAGTATAACCGAATCGTCGATAAATTGGAAGCCCACCTTTGCGTAGATTCCCTTTTCGTCTCCGAAATATTCTGCGTATCTTGCATCGGGGGAAGAAGCGGCGGAAACGCCCTCCTTGTCACCCGGATCAAAAGCAGTAAGGTCAACCTTGGTGATTGTTTTTCCGTCCTCGTCAAGGAGCTTCAGTGCGGTTGTAAGGAAGTCACCCGCCTTTTCCTTGTTGAGTCTGTTGAGCGTGAACATCTGAATATATGTCTGCCCCTTCGTGGTGTGGAAGTCGTCAACAAGCCACTCCACCTGCTGGAGAAGTCTTATGCCGTTTGTGTCTATTAGATAATGTTGATTGTGATTCATTACCTTTTCATAGAATGTGTGGCAACGGTTAATGGTGGAGTGTTGTATAAATTCTACGGTGGAGCAGTTGTAGAATCCGGGTTCACCACCAAGAAGTTTTATTTCTTGGGTTCCGTCAAGAAGGAGCGAAACGCTCTTGAGGTTTTCATCACCGTGGAAACCGCCTACAAAGTCACCGGCATTTTTGCCCGTGATTGGGTCGTATTCTTTTATTGCCAAAGAAATTTCGCCACTCTGAAGAATTTCGTGAATATTCAAAAATCCGGGATCACCGGTTTTCTTGACTATCTGTGCGGTCCTTATACGGTAGTTCATACGGTTGGCACCTGTGTTGCCTCCGTTGGACCAGTTGAGAGAGTCGTCTATGTCGTCGAATTCATATACAAACTTGTATCTTATGTAATAGTCGCCCGACGGGTGTGTGGTTTGCGTGTATACGTTGAACGAAGAGTATTCATCTTCGCCCTCGGGTGCAAAAACCTCGACCCAAAGTCCGTTTTCCACGTTAAGTCTCGGAGGTTCCTTAAGCTCACCTCTAAGGGTTATTCCGTCAATTCTTATGAGATCTCCACCCGAAACTTTTTTGATGACGAAGGTATGGAGACCTTTTTCAAGCTTTTCGGCGATGATAACGTTTTGTAAATCGTATGTTGTGTTCATTTTTTTTGCAGGCTCGCCGTCCACGTATATTTCAAAGCTTGCCTTGTCTGCCGTTGCGGAAACCGCCTGAGGTGCTATTTTTAAAATTACGGTGCCCTCGCAATCAGCCGAAAAGGCGAACTTGGAATCAAGTGCGGAAAGTCTGAGACCCGCGTTATCGTCTATAAAAGTGGGGATTTCGGTAGTTGTGAAGAAATATTCTCCGTCACTTGCATAGGTGTTGAAAGTCTTTTGAGAGTAATCTGTCATTTCAACGGTGTCTTGTGGGGGAGCGGTGTTGTTGTTCGGTTCTGCGGTTTTTTCTTCGCCACATGCGACGAAGCAGAAAATACAAAGAATGAGGGAAATAACCGCACACAAAAATTTGTTTCTGTTCATAGATTTGCACTCCTTGCAGTACATTTAAGTAATGACTATATTTTACTACACAACCGCAAAAAAGTCAATAGGGGATTACGGTTCTGCTAAAAAAAGAACGGACTGAAATTCAGTCCGTTCCGAAAAAGGCTTTTAGCCCATCATTTCCCACGAAAGGTCGTCAAGCTTGTCAATAAGAGCGTCAAGCGATTCTTCGTATTTGGTTTTGTTAGCTGCATATGTCTGAGCAATGTCGCCGCTAAGCTTTCTGAAAATTTGATTTGCTCCGCCGATACTCTGAGTTCCGTAGATGAAACCGAAGTCGAGCTTTATGCCGCTTACTATCTTGTCGTACATTCTTGCGTCGTCTGCATCAGCCGAATACTTACCCTTAAGACAAACCTGGTAATATTCGGGGGTAACCTGTCTGTAAGATTCAGCCGCCATAAGCTCAAGTGTGGCACCGATAAGGTCGGTTTGTTCACAGGAGGAAAGAACAGCTATAAGCGAGCAACCGTTCTGGGGATAGGTTGCGTAGTCGTCCTGCTCGGAGTCGTACAGAGGCATAGGAAGAGCCCCGTACTTTGCCTGCATATTTCTGAAGCCCTCGCAGGCCTCAAGATATGTGCTGGCGAAGAGAACGTTTTCTTTGTCAAAAGACGTATTCTGACGCGGTGTGTCAAAAGGAATAGCACCGGGATTACTGTAATTGAGCCTTTTAAGCTTTTCAAAAGCATCGATGGTTCTTTCGCTGTAGACCGCAAGTACCGGGTAGCCATCTTCCTTTACCGTAATATCAACGCCGAGAGCCGCTATCCAAATGTCGAGCCAGCCGTCACCGGCAAAGTCCGTAAAGCCGATTGTATCTCCGTCATCGGTTATTCCCGAGTTGTTGCTGTCTATGCTTACTTCGGAAGAAAGCTCGTAAAGCTTGTCAATTGTCCACTCTTTGTTGTCAACAAGCTCATAAATGTTAAGACCGGTATAATATTCATCGAAAAGGTTTTTATTATACACAATAAGTCCGGATCTGGATGTCTGTGTAATTGCAAGGTCTCCACCGAGGAAATAAAGTGTGTCGAATATTTCAAGGTCTTCAAGCAAAGACTGATTCCACCAAGGCTTTTCGAGGTTGAGATGTTCAACGTTCTTTACGTTGTAGTACATACCTTCCGTTGCGAGTGCCGAACCCTGGGAAGCGTAAATAGCGGCAGCGTCGTAGTCACCGCTTCTGGTGAGAACAGAGTTTCTCAATGCCTGGAGCCATTCGGTATGGGAGCCCCAACCGCCGGGCTGTGAAATCTGGTCGATTGTTATGCCAAGACGCTTTTCAACGGTA
>JAFTLM010000337.1 GCA_017455945.1 Clostridia bacterium
ACACCAGCGCACCGCACTCAAAATGCAGATACATACTTCTGAAATCCACGTTGACCGTACCAACAGAAAGCTTCTTATCGTCGCTTATAAATGTTTTGGCGTGCATAAATCCGGGCGTGTACTCATACAGTTTCACTCCTGCGTCTATGAAGGTTTTATAATAAGAACGGGTTGTAAAATGAACTAAGAACTTATCGTATTTGTACGGAGTTATTATCCGCACGTCCACTCCGCTTTTCGCGGCAAGAGTAATTGCGGAAACCATATCGTCGTCGGCTATGAGATACGGAGTGGTTATATAAAGGTATTTTCTCGCTCCGTTAATTATCTCCTTGTACACCTGCTCGCCCAGGCGTTCTCTGTCTATGGGAGAGTCGCAATAAGGTATAACGTAACCCTCCGCCCCGGCGTTTTCAACACTGTCGGGAAGGTAGTTCTTATAATCCTCGTCAACGTCCTCGCAAAGGCTCCACATCTGGAGGAACATAACCGTAAAGCTCCACGCACCGTTTCCCTTAAGGCAGATGACGCTGTCCTTCCAATAGCCGAAGCGTTCTATTACGTTTATATACTCGTCGCCTATGTTGGCACCGCCCGTGAAAGCCACCTTACCGTCAACCACGACTATCTTGCGGTGGTCGCGGTTATTCTGAACCGACGAAATAAAGGGCACGAAGAAGTTGAAAATAGAGACCTTTATTCCCTTCTTCTCAAGCTCCTCGATTTTCTTATCGGTAAAGCCTTTAAGGCACCCCATATCGTCGTATATAAGCCGCACGTCAACGCCCGCCGCCGCTTTTTCAGCCAATATTTCCTCCATATCGCCCCACATTTTGCCGTCGTGGACTATGAAGAACTCAAGAAAGATATATTTTTCGGCTTTTTTCAGTTCCTCACAAAGCGAAACGAACCAGTCCTCTCCCGTCGGGAAATATGACATCTCTGTATTTTTGTGCACGCAGAAGCCCATATATCCGTCCATATAGCCCACCTGGGCAGAGCACTCGGGAAACTCCTTAACAGCCTCATCGGCGGCACTTCCAAGCAGCTTGAAATTTTCAACCGTGGTACTGTTTATCATCTTTGAACGCTTATACAACTTATGCCATATAAGGTTACCCTTGTACAGCAGATAAAATGGTCCTCCGAAAAGCGGAAACAGCAATATCAGAAAGGTCAGCGATATTTTATACGCCGGCTTGTCCTCCGAAACGATTATATAGAGGGCGACGCACAGGCTGACAAAGGTAGCGACACTTCCCACAATACTGAAAACTCTTGAATTTGTAAATATGGAATATCCAACGAAGGCAAACTGAAACAGTATAAGCAGTATAACCAGTATTCGCTGTCTCAAAATCCGTCTGAGCCATCTGGGCAATCTCATTTGCGTTCCTCCCCTCTTGAAAAGTTCACATTTGTGTGGTAAAATAAATATACTTTATATTATCACTTCTTTTTTACGATTTCAATATTTATTTCAAAAAGTTTACCAAAACCGACATTTTTTTTAACAATCGGAGGTGATTTGTTATGTTATACGAACCCATCCTGCTTGAAGAAATAGCAGAAAAAGCAAAAAATCCTCACAATTTTATCAAGGAATGTGAAAACAGCTACGAGCAAAGGCTTGATTCCATCGCCGCGAAAATTTCAAAAAACGCGGGAAGCTGTCCCATAATACTTATTTCGGGTCCCTCGGGGTCGGGCAAGACCACAAGCGGACTGAAGCTTGAAGAAAAACTGGACGCTATGGGCTTTGAAACCCACATTCTCTCGCTTGACAACTACTTCTTCCCCATAAGCGAAGCGGAAAGACCTCTTTTTGAGGCACACCTGCTTGACCTTGAATCCCCCGCCAGAGTTGACCGAGACTTTCTCAACACCCAGCTCGCGTCTCTTCTGAGGGGCGAAAGAATAGAGCTTCCGCTTTTTGATTTCACCGCAAACACACGCAGAGCAAGCGGAAAAAGCCTGAAGCTTCACAAGGGAGAGCTTATAATTCTTGAGGGCATACACTCCCTCAACCCAAGCGTTATCGAACACGCAGAAGAATTTTCTTCGGGCATATACGTCAGCGTGCGAAGCCGAATAGAATACCGCCTTTCGGGCGAAAGATATCTGCTTCACCCTTCAAAAATAAGGCTGGCTCGGCGTATGATACGCGACGCACGCTCAAGAAACCGAACCCCTTCGGACACGGTTGAGCTTTACGCAGGCGTTGAACGCGGAGAAAACAAATACATAATGCCCTATAAGAAACGTGCGGACTACGACATAGACACCTTTTTCCCTTACGAGCTCTGTGCCTACAAGGCTCTCCTTCCCTCCTCGTTACCCGAGGACGAAGCTCGGCACCCGTGGCTTAGCGAGCTTTTTGAGGTGCTTTCGGGGCTTCCTTTGGTTCCCTGTGATTTTATACCCGACGCCTCCCTTATAAGAGAGTTCGTGGGCAACGGAAAATACTCAGACTAAAAAACGCCCTTCCTATTGAATTTTTGCCACTTTTGTGGTACTATAATACAAAAGCCAAAAAAAGCGAGGACTAAAAAATGAAAAAAAGAGACTTGTTCGTTTTTGCGGGTCAGTCGAATATGATGGGAGCTGCCGTTCTTCCGCCAAAGCTTCCGATTGAGGTGACAGACTCTTATGAATACAAGCACAAAGCCAAACGCCTCGGTGCCGAAAAGGGCGAATTTGTAAAGGCAGGATATCCCTGCGGAGAATTTTCCTACACCGACGACGCGTTAGAGGTTGCATATCTCCCGGAGAACGTGGACGGCAACGGGAACAGCACCGTCAACAAGTACTCGGCAGGCACATATTTTTGCCCTGCTATGTGCAATCTGAAAAACGCCGAAACGCACGAGCAACAGCCCTTTGACAATTTCAGCGAAGCTGATTTTATAAGCGGTCCCTCTCTTGCGCCTCTGTTTGCCGCAGAGTGGGAAAAAAGAGGTCAATTATCTGCGTACGCTCACATCGCCAAAGGTGCAACACCCATAAATCATTACTTCAACGGCGATATGATTGAAGAGTACAACCGCAGAGTTGACGAACACAATAAAATCAACCCTTCGGACACATTACCCCCGATAGACAAGATTTTAAAAATATGGTCAGGTGCCTCCGCCTATTTCGACCGAAAGGTGAAGGACTTTTTCAAGGAAGCCGAAGAACGCTTTGCGGGCGACGATATGTCCAACAAAATCTTTGTCTGGTGCCAGGGCGAAGGAAACAGCAATATTCCAAAAAAAGCCTACAAAATGAGAATGGAAATTCTTTGGGAACACGTCAAGACGCTTGGTTTTACCCACCTTTTCTGCATAAGAGTAGGCAACTGGCCCGTAACCGGAGATATGTGCAGAGTTATGGCGGCACAAGAAGAGTTTTGTGCCGAAAATGAAAACTGCTATATCATTACCAGAGCTATGTCGTTTATGCCGAACCGTGTCGCGGACAAAGAAAACTGGTTTACAGAAGAGCCCGGCGAGGAATACCAAAATTGCCGAGACTCCTACTTTGGGTTTGAAAACTGTCACATAAACGAAAAGGGCTTTGACACAGTAGCAAAGCATATGGCGGACAACGCCTTCAGGCTTCTCTGCGAAGGAAAAGAACCTGTTCTTGAAAAAGAATTGGTAGCAAGAATGATAAACACGGAGAACATAAAGTGAAAAACATTTTAGTTACTTGGGCAAAAGGGCTGTGGATAGGCGGCACGCTTACCGTTCCGGGTGTTTCGGGCGGTTCGATGGCGATGATTCTCGGAATTTACGACAA
>JAFTLM010000338.1 GCA_017455945.1 Clostridia bacterium
CGACGATAACACGACCGAGGAAGTTGACATCGAAAAAGAGCGTGAATATTGGGTAGAACGGGCAAAATGGTGTGATTATGCAGACATCGCCTATTGGAAGGTCGATTGGGGCAGAAGCTGTAAATCGGCAGAATACAGAGAGATGATGACCGAAACTGTAAAAAAGTACGCTCCGAGGCTTCTTATTGAGCACGCGTACACCCAACCCGCATACGATACGCCTTACGAAGAGCGTCTTGCCGACGAAGAACGAAGCCTGCGTATAGGCAAAACTCTCGCCGTAAGCGACTTTTTCCGTGCTTACGACGTGGTTCCCGAGTTCCGCTACACCACTATGTTTTCACGCACGGCGGAGATACTTGAAGATTTCAAAACTGTAAAAGACGGCTGTCTCGGAATAATAAACATCGAGGACCCGGTTCAGATAGGTGCGGCGCTGGGCTGCTCGCTTGGCATTATGCGCCATCAGATAGAGGAACTGCGAGAGATAAAGCAAACTCTTGTAACCCCCTTTGAGGACGCTGTGCGAGCCCTTATGTGGCAACGCATTGCCCCGCCCTTTGGCGTTCACGAGAGTGACTTTCACATTTCAAAAGACTTCGTCACCGACAAGTGGTACTATCCCGAAACCAAGATACGTCAGTGGCCATATCTCAGCGGAAAAACCATTGTCCAAAACTCTCCCTCCGCAATAAGCAGAAGAACCGAGCTTCCGCAAGTGAGGACCGACGGAGTTTTGCCTTTGATTGGTTGCTCAAAACACCCCAACGGTGCTTTTTGCGTAGGTGCTTTTCCCAGAACGCTTGACGGGAAACTCAACACCCACTACCCCGCTCACGTTACCGTGACGGGAGCAAACACCGATGTTCCTATCGGGATTTTCGGGTTCTACAAATCGCTGACCGTGGTTTTCAACGGCACGCCAAGCGGCAGACTTATGGCGCAAGACCTTGCCGCAACCGAAGCACTTGACATCACCGACGCGGTAAAGCTTGACGGAAACAGGCTTACTCTTGACGGTGGGCTTATCTCAAAAATAGGTCTTTCAGCCGCCCACAACCCCGAACACGAAACCCCGGGATTGATAGTTAAGTTCGTATAAACTAACGGCACATATTATTAACAAACACTTGCCTTTGTGTTATAATTTATGTGTTCACATATACAAAGAAAATGAGGAACAGATATGACTGAAAACTATTGTCCCACTACACCAAACCGTCCTAAATTCAAATCGGGAATATTGTCGCTTGCTATAATCGCCCTTGTAGCCGCATTATCGGCGAGCATTAGTTATTTTATTCAATATAGTTATAACAGCAGGACCGGCACCGAATTTGAATTCATAATTCCACAACCGCTCGATATGCTTAGTCTTGTCGTCACGATAGCAACTTTTGTTTTACTGTTGGTATGTGCTATAATAATCCGCAAACAAAAAGCACAAAAAATACTTTTTTCCATCGTGTTTTCCTTTTTGGCATTCGAAGCCCTTTGGAGCTTTTTATGCGATATAATTGACATTTTGTATATAGGAGCAAGTATGTCCGATTTTGGAGTATACACATTCGGAATATTCTTTCGCATAGTAATAACTGTTCTTGCCGTTGTAAGTGTACACACCTTTTCTGTGCGTGTCGTCCCAATTATCGCAACCTCCGCATTGCTGTTCCTGCAAATTTTGTCACTTGCCCAAAACGTAACAAATATTCCCATGTATATCGAATACAGATGGTATATTGCTATTTTCACTTCTTTTATGTGGTCTGTAGCCTATATCTGTATGTACGTTGCCCTGTTGCTGATTTCTTTGAATTTCACAAAAAAGAAAACTGCAACGCCTCAACTTTTCCCGATTATACCTATGTATTACGGAAAATAATCTGATAAAAACCAAAAGGAGCTGTCATCGCGGACAGCTCCTTTTTACTTGTTGCATTTCAGCAACCCCTTGATATGTAGATTTTCAGACAAGTTCCTTGATCTACAATCTGATTGTACTATAAAATCTATTGCTTGTCAATCTTAAAATGATTTTTTTGCTTTTCAGAACCTCATTTCGTGCCGAGGAAAATAAACGACTCGCCGAAATGTAATGCTGTTCGGGGATTTGCTTACTGTGTGTTAATTTTTATCCGGGAGATGCTCCATCGCACTAATAATTTTGCTTTTTGAACCTTTGAAATAGTACCACACCATATGGTCAAAATCAGCATAAGTTATACTCACACCAATTTTTTTCTTTACGCCTGC
>JAFTLM010000339.1 GCA_017455945.1 Clostridia bacterium
GATTCATCATAAATACACAGAAGCCGATGCAGATAGCAACTATTATAATGGTAGGAAGAAAGCTGACCCACCACGGAATTTCTGCCTCGGGTTCGTAGTCAAAGGATTCTATGTGGGAGCCGTCCTTCACAATATAGTCTTGCACAAAATTTTGGAATAAGCTAAGATTACTTAACTGATATTCTACTTCTTTGACGTCGTCCTTGCCGTATTTCAGTTTGTTTTCCTCATCATACGCGAAGGTATAATCGTCCTCAAGAACGTCCATTGTAAGCTTCATATCCTTGTCAACAGTGAAGTTTACCACTCGGTTTTCTTTGAAGTAATCAACCACGTCGCTGAGCACAGGATCTTCGGCAGGCGTCCTGTTTCCCATAAGGTTGGACACCACAAAGATAATACCTATTATCAGTATCGCATAAAAAATTATAGATTTGAAGTTCTTCTTCATCGTTGCCTCCTTTGGCGAATTTTATAATTGGGTCTGTCTGGATTTCAGATTACATATTCTATATATTTTTGTCCGAAAGAATGATAAATAAACACTCAGTCAAAGAACGTTAAAAGGTTTTGGTTTTCAGTTGTAGAAAAGCGTTATTTTTAACTGTTTGTCTGATTTTGTTTCACTGTCGCATATAGCGGTAAGCGGAACCCACAGTATTTCACCGTCGTTGTGGAATACGGGGAGCTTTGCGCGCAATTCGAGAGGGATTTTTTTGTCGCAAAACAGCTTTTTCAGCTTTTTGTGCATTCCTCCGCAGAAAATTTTATCACCGTCGTTTTTCGGACGGATAAACAATCCGCTTTCTATTCTATCAGAAGAGAAAAACGCGGATATAGATTTTTTGTAAATATTTTTTAGAAAAATGTGTTGGTTTTCTGAAAATTCGGTGTCGGTTGTTTTTTCAACGTATACCGCCATATCAGCTCCGTTAAGCTCGGTCAGTCCGTAGCTGAGCTTGATTTCGTATTGTACAGGTGCCGATTCTTCCTCTTTTTTTGCAAGTATAATGAAAGCGTTTTCGATTTTAACCTGCGTTTTGTCAGGGAAAGTCAATTCTGCGTGCTCGTTGGCTTTTTGAGCCAACGCCAAAAAGCTTTCAATGTGTGCCGAAGATGGCGAAAAGAATTTTCCTAAAAGCTTTGCCGCCACACGCGATTTCAAGGATGCGTCAAGAACAGAAAAAGCCTTTGTCGGAATTTTGTGCATATCGGTGAGAGAAAGGATAAAATTGTTTGCTTCTTCGTTTAAAAACGCTTCGTCCTCTCTGACCGTGCAACTCATTCTCTCTATGTTTGAAATTGCGTTTTCGTTTATTTTCAAAAGTTCGGGAAGAATATTGTTTCTGATGCGGTTTCGTGAATAGTCGACGTCGGAATTTGTGGCGTCGGTTACGTATTCAAGTCCATTTTGACGGCAGTAATCAAGAATTTCGGCTTTGCTCATTTTCAGTAACGGACGTATCACCGTTCCGCCGTCGCACGGGCGTGTAGGTGGGATGCCGCAAAGTCCTTTGAGACCGCTGCCTCTTGCCAGATTGAAAATGACCGTTTCGGCGTTGTCGGTGGCATTATGTGCGGTGGCAAGAACAGGAATTGAGTGTTCCTTCATTACCGAAGCGAAAAATTCGTATCTTACAATTCTTGCCTCCTCCTCCAAACCTCTTCCGTGTGCTTTTGCAAGAGCGGGAACGTCGGCTTCAAGCAGGAAAAATTGAATGCCGTAATGTTCGGCAAGTCCGCGGCAAAAATCGCGGTCACGTTCGGCATCCTTGCCTCGAATCATATGATTTACGTGAGCAACCGCCAAGGGTGCCTTGTGTAGTCGGCAATAGTCTGACAGCATATGGAGCAGAGCGCGTGAATCGGCTCCTCCCGAAAGGGCAAGCAGAATAGGGGTATCGGCGGGCAAGGACGAAAGCGTTTCGGGGGAGGTGAATTTGAAATGCTGTTTCATTATCACTCGTCGTTGAAGCGGTCGTCCGCCTTGGTCATAAACTTGGTATATTTTCCTATCCAGCCCATTTCCACCGTTCCGGTGGAACCATGACGGTTTTTCTGTATAATAACCTCGGCAATACTTGCCTCTTGGGAATTGGCGTCGGTTTTATAGTATTCGTCTCTGTAAAGGAACATAACAACGTCGGCGTCCTGCTCGATTGCTCCCGAGTCACGAAGGTCGGAAAGCATAGGCTTTTTGTCTTGACGTGACTCAGGTCCTCGCGAGAGCTGGGTGCAACAAATAACAGGCACGTTAAGCTCTTTTGCCATTATTTTCAAAGAACGTGAGATTTCCGACACCTCTTGTACACGGTTGTCGTTATGGCTGTCACTCTGAAGCAACTGAAGATAGTCTATGATTATAAGCCCCAGATTTTTAACGCGGCGAAGTTTGGCTTTCATAGCCGTTACTGTTACACCCGTGGTGTCGTCGATAAGAATTTCGGCTCCTGCAAGCTTTGAGGAAGCAGCGGCAATCTTATCCCAATCTTCGTTCTGGAGGCGTCCTGTTCGGAGACTGTGGCTGTCTACCATTGCTTCGCTGGAAAGCACACGGGAAACAAGCTGTTCGGCAGACATTTCCAATGAGAAGATACAAACCGTCTTTTTTGTGGATATAGCCACGTTTGTACCGATGTTAAGACAGAAACTGGTTTTACCCATACCGGGACGCGCACCCACGAGAATAAGGTCGGAGTTGCCCATTCCGGCAAGCATATTGTCCACGCCCGAAAATCCGGTTTTGGTACCCTGTACCTCATCGGGTCTGTCCTGGAGGTCCTTGAGATGTCCGTGAACGTCTCTGAGCACCTCGCGTATGGTTTTAAAGCCTTTTGTGTCGCGGCCCTGAGCAACCGAGAAAATCTTTCTTTCGGCGGAGTCGATGATGTTTTCCACCGAATCCTGCTCGCTGTACGCCATATTTCGAACCTCTTCGCTGATGGAAATAAGCTGACGGAGCAGGCTTTTATCCTTTACTATTTTTGAATAGTCTTTTATGTTCAACGAGCTGGGAACCGCTTCGCAAATCGACTTGAGATATTCCTCACCGCCCGATTTGTCGTATATTCCCTTGCGTACAAGCGTGTCAATAAGAGTTACTATGTCGATTTCATTGTTGAGCAAAAACAGCTCGTGCATACCGAGATATATCTGCTTGTGGGCTTCTTCGTAGAAATCCTCGGAGGTGATGATATCTGCCACCGAGTTTATCGACTGCGGGTCAATGAGAATGGAGCCTAGAAGCGACTGCTCGGCGATTAGCGAAAAAGGAAGTTTTGGAGTAAACTCTTCGTTCATTTTGATTAATTCCTTCCTTGGTGATTATGGTTGTGGGCTGATTATTTGTCTGAAACAAGAAGATTTATTTTTCCCACCACGTCGGTGTAGAGCTTTACGTCAAGCTCATACTTGCCGTAAGCCTTGATTGCGGAGGCGATGTTGATTTTCTTCTTGTCGATTGTGATCTTGTGCTGAGCCTCAAGAGCATCGGCTACGTCCTTGGAGGTTACGGAGCCGTAGAGCTTTCCGTCGGCACCGCTTTTGCAAACCAGCTTTACAAGTATGCTTTCAAGCTTTGCCGCAATCTCTTTTGCCTGTGCGGTTTCAACCTCTATTTTATGCTTTATGGAGGCTTCCTTGTTTTTTACTTCATTGAGGGCTTTTGCATCAGCGGGAATCGCAAGCTTTTCGGGAAGCAGGAAGTTTCTTGCATATCCGTCCGAAACGTCGATTATCTGGTCCTTTTTACCCTGACCCTTTACGTCTTGTGTGAGAATAACTTTCATATCAATTTCCTTTCTTGGTTGTATTACATATTGTCGAGATAGTTGTCAATTGCCGCTTTGAGGCGTTCAAGTGTCTCTCTCATATCTTTTCCCGGAATTTGTGCACCGGCGATGTTAAAGTGTCCGCCGCCGCCCAGTTCTTCGAGTATAAGCTGTACGTTTACCGCACCGTTGGAACGTGCGGAAATGTGTATCACGTTGTTGATGGGAACAAGTGCAAACGATGCGTCTACGTTCTTGACGGTAAGCAATTTGTCTGCCGCCTTTGACGCCGCCGTTCTGTCGTCGCCGCTTCCGCTTCCCATACTGGTTGTTATCGCTATGGTGTCGCGGTAAATCATTACGTTGGTTCCGAATTTGGCTTCCGCGCTGAAGTCGTTGAAGTCTTCGTTGAAGAAGGTGTGAGCGATTTCGGAGTTTCCTCCCTCACCGCGCAGATAGAGTGCCGCCGCAAAGGTTCTGACACCCGTGGAACGTGTAAAGTTCTGTGTGTCTACCATAATTCCCGAGAGCATTACGGTGGACTCTTCGTTTGTCAGTGTTCCTACGGGGAGACACTGTTCAAGAAGCTCTGTAACCAGCTCGCAGGCGGAGGACGCGGACGGGTCGATATAGTTTATGGCAGGCTCTTTTTCAAGCTCTGCGGTTTTTCTGTGGTGGTCGATGATTACGAAGTTGTGTATATTTTCGGCGATGGATGGCTCCTCAAGAATCTTGAAGTTGTTCGCATCCACTACTATAAGCAACGTGTCGGAGCGGATAAGGTCCATACCGGTTGAGGAGCTGATGAATATATCCTTGTATGCATCAAGCTCAAGAAGTCTCTCGGAGCAGTTGCCGAAAGCCTTGTTGAAAACCTCCCGATCGGTGTTGAGAATAATCTTCGGAGAGACTCCGCAGTGCATACAAAGTCTTGCTACGCCCACGCAGGCACCGATAGAGTCGAAGTCGGGGTTTCTGTGTCCCATAATAAGAACGTTTCCGGATGTGGCAATAAGTGAGAGCAGCTGGTTGGCGATAACTCTCGCTAATACCTTTGTTCTCTTTTGGATGTTTTTCGTTCTTCCACCGAAGAATACCAAGCCGTCGTCGCCTCTGAGCGCTACCTGGTCGCCTCCTCGCTGGAGAGCCATATCAAGTGCGGTCTGAGCGTTGTGCTCAAGGTCCGCCATATCCTCTCCGATATAGGATATACCGATAGAGACGGTGATTGGCATACTGTTGTCGCCAAGACGTATATTTCTGATTCTTTCGAGAATTTCAAATTTGTTTTCTACGCATTCGAGTAACTTTTGCTTTTCAAATACGATAATGAATTTGTCTCTGTCGTATTCACGCATAAGGGCGTTTAATTCCAGCGACCACGCCTTTATTACGTTTTCTGCCTCGTTTGCAGCCTCTCTGCTGCTGACACGGACGTATTGAGCAAGCTCTTCCAGGTTGTCTATAACCACGTAAGCCACGACGGGAGTTTCGGCTTCGACCTTCTTGCGTATTGCGTCAAGTGCCGTAACGTCGGAGAAGGCGGAAAGATAGTAGATTTTTCCGACAGCCTTCATCTCGTAGCTTCTTACTTCAAATTTTTTGTCGTCGATGTCTACTATGGATGAAATCTGTTCTTTGTCTGACAGAATTTCTTCGGAAATTTCCTCTGCCGAGAGCCTGAGACTGTTTTTTGCCAACTCATCGGGGGCGAGCTGACAGATATCGCTTATGCTGACACCGTAAAGCGGACGTTTGCGGCCCGAAATTGTTCCCATTACGTCGTTGTACCAAATTATTTTTCCGTTTTCATCGGTTACGGTGAAGGGAATATTGATTTTTTGAATTACGTCAGACATCGCCGTGCTCAGCGCAATGTTCTCCTTTGCGTGCAGCTTCCTTCCCGCGGAAAACTGTCTGTTGGCAAACAGCATTATAACGACTATTGCCGTGTATACGGATAAAAATACTACTCCGACAACGGCGTTATACATAATGTCAAGTGCACAGATTACCGTATACGCCGCCAGGAGAAAGGCTCCCGAGAGTATGCATACCCACGAGGAGGCGGCAAACTGTTTTGTGGACTTGTAGTCTTTTTTTGTTCTCATTTGATACTCCTTTATCAGCTGTTTTGTTCAGAATTGTCGGACTGTACCGGATTGCTTGGACGCTTGAGAGCTGTTATGGCTCCGAAAATAGCGAGCGGATACGTGAGGAATAGGAATGAACCGAAGTTGAAGAATGCGAATACAATGAGTATTATGGTAAACAGAGAAAGCTTGGATTTTCTCGCCTGAAGCAACGCTATAAGCGTAAATACCGCTATTAAGAAGAAAGCGGGCATCAGTATCATATTAAGGTTGATCATAGCCACCGAAAATACCTGAACCGAGTGTTCTTCGAAAAAAGAGGTTATGAAAGTCAGAGCAAGCGAGATTATGAACATCCACGCTGAGGTTCTGCTCATAACGAGAACACGTTCAAGCGGATGTACCTCGCGTACAAATTTATCCTTGAGTGCGAAATAGCAGGTTTGGGAAAAGAAAGCGACGATATTTCCGAGCACTATAACCAAAGCCGGCAGAATATCAAACGTAAGCCGTGTCGCGGCGTCTGCCGCTTTTGGTGTGTACAGCTCCGAGTAAGGCTCGCCAAGTGCAGAGCCTATTTCTACAAGCTTTTCGGTCGCCGATATTCTGAAGTTTTCCACAGACGTGCCTATAAAATTGAGGGTATCTGTGCCGTGCTGTACCGTAAGCATAATAATTGAAGGTGCAATTACAGATATTAGAAAAGCCGCAGAGACAACGCACAGACAGGGAATTCTTGCCATCTTCTTTTTGTTGCATATGGCAAGGGCGACCGCACTTGGCAGGGTCAAAAGAGTTGTGCCTGCCACAAAAAAGTTTTGGGTGTAAATCAATATTGCGGCAAACGCAACGGTTATCGCTCCGAGATAAACCGTTACCTCGCGTTTTTTGCCTCCAAGCATAATTCCGCCGATTGCGATAGACGCCAATATTCCGAAGAAGACCGAAATTACGTATATTAAAAATTCAAGTGTTTCCGGCGAGGCAAGAAGCAAAATGCCTCCTGTGGGAATTGCAACCAGGGCGGCGAGAAATTTATTTTGGCACAGCTTCGCCAGTCCGTATGCGAAGACAAATAGCGATATTGATGAAATTACCGTGTCTACGGCGGGGAGATTGGCACAGAAGAGTGCTGCCGCAAGTCCCATAAGCAAGACTCTCACGGTGGAAAATTCGACCGTTTGTTTCGTAGTATTTTCTTTGTACATCATAACTCCTTTGGAAAATATTACTTCATTTTAATAGTATACCACAAAAGCCTCGATTTGTAAAGGAAAATAACAATTTTTCATTAAAATATATCTGTAAATTTTTTGTTAGTAAAAAAACAAAAGAAATTTTTGAAAAACTATTGCAAATGTGAAAAAAATGTGGTATAATACACCAAGAATATGGTATTAGTATGAGAGTGGGCGTCAGCCCACTCTTAATTGTTAAGAAATGGCAGTTTAAAATGCCGTGGAGGTCAGATGAAAAAAGGAACGAAAAACATTGCCGCAACCGTAAGCGAAATTATCTCTCCGGTAGCGGAAGAATTGGGCTATTATCTTTGGGACGTGGAATTTGTCAAAGAGGGCTCGCGTTATATCCTGAGAGTTACCATTGACTCCGAGGAGGGCATCAATATCGACGATTGCGAGAAGATGCACCGTGCGATAGACCCTGTGCTTGACGAGGCGGACCCCATAGAAAACGCCTATTACCTGGAAGTAAGTTCTCCGGGGATAGAGAGAGAACTCAGAACCGATGAACACATCCTGGCTTGTCTGGGTGAAACCGTGGAGGTAAAGCTGTACGCACCGCTTAACGGAGTTAAGAGCTTTGTCGGCGAGCTTTTCGGATATGAGGACGGCAGGGTGTCGGTTAAAAACGGAGAAAAAGTCAACAGCTTTGAACGCAAGGAAATTGCACACATAAAGACTGTTTTTGACTTTGGAGATTAAATTCATAAATAATTTTGAAAGGATATAGAAAATGAACAAGGAATTTTTTGCAGCCATTGCTCTTCTTGAAAAAGAAAAGGGCATTCCCCAAGAGTATATGCTTGAAAAGGTTGAGGCAGCTTTGATTCAGGCATTCAAAAAGGAGTACGGAAACAATACCAACGTGAGAGTCCTCCTTGACCCTGTAAAGCAGGACGTAAAGATGTATCAGCAGAAGACCGTGGTTGAGGTGGTTGAAAACCCCGAAATCGAAATGTCGCTTGAGGATGCCAAGAAGCTCAGCAAGAGACACACCGTAGGCAAGGTTGTAGAGTTTGAGGTTAAAATCAAGGATTTCAGACGTCTCAGTGCCGGTGCGGGAAAATCTGTAATTATTCAGGGCATACGTGAGGGCGAGAGAAAAGCTGCCCAGCAGGCATACGAGAATAAGAAAGAAGAAATTATAACCGCAACAGTCAATAAAATTGATTTTGAAAACGGTAACGCAATTCTCGATACCGGAAACGGCAACGCAGTGCTTCTCAAGAGCGAGCAGATTCCCGGTGAGGAATATGAAGTGGGACAGAAAATCAAGGTTTTCGTAATGGAAGTCAACAAGGAACTCAAAGGTCCCATTGTTACTCTTTCCAGAGTTCACCAGGGACTTGTAAGACGTATGTTCGAACTTGAGGTTCCCGAAATCACAGACGGTGTCGTGATGATAAAGGGCGTTGCGAGAGAAGCAGGCTCGAGAACAAAGATAGCGGTTTATTCACGTGACGAGGACGTTGATGCGGTAGGCGCTTGTATCGGTAATCACGGTATGAGAATTTCGAGCATCGTAGACGAGCTTTGCGGCGAAAAGATAGATATCGTTAAATACAGCGACATTCCCGAGGAATATATTGCAGCGGCACTTGCTCCCGCACAGGTTGATTCGGTTGAGATGACCGGAGAGAGAAGCTGTAAGGTTATAGTAGGCGCGGATCAGCTTTCTCTTGCTATCGGTAAAGAGGGACAGAACGCAAGACTTGCAGCAAGACTTACGGGATATAAGATAGACATAAAAGCAGAATAATATAGTCAAAATGGAACATAAGAAGAAAAAAATTCCCGAACGCCAATGTCTTGGATGTAACGAGCATAAGCCCAAAAGTCAGTTGCTCAGAGTTGTGAGAACTCCGGACGGAAGTGTCAGTCTTGACTTTAAAGGAAAAGTCAGTGGGCGAGGCGCGTATATATGCCATGATGTTGAATGCTTAAAAAAAGCCCGTCGAGCAAAACGCATAGAACGAAATCTTGAATGTGAAATACCCGACGCGGTTTATGACGAAATGGAAAGGGAACTGAATGAAAAATGAGTAATTCCCGAGATAATGAAAACAATTCCGAAAGACTGATGAGACTTATAGGACTTGCCGCAAGAGCAGGAAAGCTTGTTTACGGTACACCGATGGTTTGTGAGGCTTTGCGGAGAAAACAGCCGATTTACTACGTGTTCAGAGCCGAAGGCGTTTCGGCAAACACAAAGAAACGAATGGACGACAAATGCGAATTTTATAACGTCAGGCTTGTGGATTTGGAGCTTGATATGTCAGAGTTTGCCCATCGGCTTGGAAAGAGCGGAGAGCTTGCGGTGGCGGCACTCACCGATGAGGACTTCGCTAAGGGAATAGAAAAGCTTATATAGATACCGTTTCGGAGTCGGGAAAAGAAAAGTTCGGCTCCCGACCGCATACACCAAAGAAAGGTAGGGTAACAATATGGCAAATAACCCCCAATTTAAAATCACTCAAATAGCAAAAGATCTTGGAAAAAAGAGCAAGGATATAGTAGAGCTTCTTGTGTCAAAGGGCGTTGATGTGAAGAATTCGCAGAAAACCCTTGAGGCAGAAGAGTTTGATATTTTCTTTGATGCGATTACCAAGGAAAACCAAATAGTTGAAATCGGAGATTACCTTGACGGCGTTACCTATATTCCGTCAAAGGAAAAGCCCGAAGAGCCTAAGAAGGAAGAGGTTAAGGCTGAAGCCCCCAAGAGCGAGGAGCCTAAGGCAGAGCCTAAGAAAACCGAGTCCGAAAAGGCCGAGCCTAAGAAAGCAGAACCCAAAAAAGAAGAGCCTAAAAAGGCGGAGGCACCAAAGAAGCCGGAACCGCCCAAGACTCCTAAGGCTCCCGAAGTTCCTAAGGCACCAAAGGCTCCCGAGATTCAGCCTAAGAAAGACGATCCCAAGCCCGCAGAGGCTAAGCCCGCACCGCGTCAGAACGATTTCAAGTCCAGAGAGGACCGTTTCGGCGACCGCAGAGAGGGGCAGTTCCGTGACGGTAAGGACGGAAGAGATAACCGCGACGGAAGAGATAACCGCGACGGAAGAGATAACCGCGACGGAAGAGATAACCGCGACGGAAGAGATAACCGCGGTGGAAGAGATAGCTTTGGCGGACGCGATAATTTCGGAGGTCGTGATAACCGTTCCGCACAGGGAGGAAGGCCTCAGAATAATCGTCAGAACGGCGGCTTTGCTTCAATGAAGGATAAGGATGAGGTTTACCAGAACGCTCCCCGTGAGAAGTTCCAACCTCAGCAGATAATCAGAGCTCAGACTCCCAAGGGCGGAAATCCCAATCAGAAGAAGGGCGGAACACGTATCGTTGATATGCGTGACTCCAACGTTGACCTTTCCAAATACGATGATAAGCTGACTTCATTTGTGTCCGAGTCTGTTGCTGACCTCCGCGGAGGAAACCAGCAGTTCAAGAAGAAGAACACAAACGGTCAGATGCAGAACAACCGCAATAATAACTTCAAGAAGAATAAGAAGCCGGCGGCTCCCGCACAGCCCATCAAGAAAGTACCCGTAAACGTAAGCATTCCCGATGAAATCGTTGTCGGCGAGCTTGCGTCAAGACTTAAGGTAACGGCGGCAGAGGTAGTTAAAAAGCTTATGCTTATGGGTATGATGGTTACCATCAACCAGACCATCGACTATGATACGGCATTCCTTGTTGCAGACGAGCTTGGTGCAAACGTAACCAAAGAGGTCGTGGTAACTATCGAGGAAAAACTCTTTGATGAGGCAGAGGATACTGCAGAGTCGCTCATTACCAGAGCACCCGTAGTCTGTGTTATGGGACACGTTGACCACGGTAAAACATCGTTGCTTGACGCTATCAGAGATACACGTGTTACTTCGGGCGAGGCAGGCGGTATTACACAGCATATCGGTGCTTACAGAGTAAATATCAACGGTCAGGATATCACCTTCCTTGATACTCCCGGTCACGAAGCCTTTACAGCAATGCGTGCAAGAGGTGCTCAGGCAACAGATATCGCAAGTCTTGTGGTTGCGGCAGACGACGGTATCATGCCCCAGACCATAGAGGCTATTAACCACGCCAAGGCGGCAGGTATCGATATTATCGTTGCTATAAATAAAATGGATAAACCCACCGCTAACCCCGACGCGGTTAAGCAGGAGCTTACAAAGTACGACCTTGTTCCCGAGGAATGGGGCGGTGACGTTATCTGCGTTCCCGTTTCGGCACTTACACACCAGGGTATAGACGACCTTCTTGAAAACGTCTTGCTTGTTGCAGAGGTTAAGGAGCTTAAGGCTAATCCCAACCGCCGCGCAAAGGGTATCGTAATCGAGGCTAAGCTTGATAAGGGACGCGGTCCCGTTGTTACGCTTCTCGTTCAGAACGGTACGCTTCACACGGGTGACGTTGTTATCGCGGGTACCGCAGTAGGTCACGTAAGAGCTATGACCGACCACACCGGACGTCAGCTTAAGGAAGCAGGACCTTCTGTGCCCGTTGAGATCATCGGTCTTGCGGAAGTTCCCACCGCAGGTGACGAGTTCAACGCCGTTGCCGATGAGAGAATGGCACGTGAGCTTGCAGACAACAGACGTAACAAGGCTAAGGAAGAAGAATTCAAGGCTAACAGCAGAGCAAGTCTTAACGACCTCTTCAGCCAGATCTCCGAGGGCGTTAAGGACCTTAACATCATCGTTAAGGCAGACGTTGTGGGCTCTGCCGAGGCTGTCAAGGCATCCTTGCAGAAGATATCCAACGAGGAAATCCGCGTAAGAGTTATTCACTCCGCAGTCGGCGGAATTAACGAGGGCGATGTAATGCTTGCCGCGGCATCCAACGCTATTATCGTCGGATTTAACGTTCGTCCCGACAGAAGTGCAACGGAATCTGCCGAAAGACAAGAGGTTGAAATCCGTACGTATCGTGTAATCTACGATGCAATCGAAGAGATTACAGCCGCAATGAAGGGTATGCTTGCTCCTAAGTATAAGGAATCGGTTATCGGACACGCTGAGGTTCGTCAGACCATACACGTTCCCAATATCGGAACGGTTGCAGGTTCTTACGTTCAGGACGGTAAGGTAACGCGTGCTTCGCAGATTCGTGTTGTTCGTGACGGTATTGTTATATTTGAGGATAAGATATCCTCTCTTCGCCGATTCAAGGACGACGTGCGTGAGGTTGCCAGCGGATACGAGTGCGGTATCGCTCTTGAAAAGTTCAACGATATCAAGATCGGAGACGTACTTGAAGCCTTCATTATGGAAGAAATCGAGCAGTAATATAAAGAAAAAGGAAAGTTCCGATGAACTTTCCTTTTTTTGTGTAAATGTATAGGTAACCTATAATTTATTTGATTTCCTGTTCCAAATTTTGGAATTCCGGGGTGTTGAAAAAGTCAATAAGGGTTATGCCAAAACCGTCGCAGAGCATTTTTAAGGTGACAATGCCGGGATTTTGGCTTTTTCCGTAAAGAATGTTTTTTATGGTTGACGGAGCTACCGCCGATTCCATTGCTAATTTGTGAATTGACATTTTGTGCTCCTCGCACAGTATTAAAAGTCTGTTTTTTACGACTGTATAAGTGTTCATAACTATTCCTCCGTATAAATATTATGGACTAATTATAGCCCAAACCTCTTGACAAAGTGGGCTATATATGATACAATATAGGCTATAAATAGCCCACTATTTACAAAAAAACAGAAAAACAGACAGAACGGAGGAAAATGTGATATGAAAAAAATTTTTGGCTTGATTTGCGGAATACTTATGCTTGTGGGAATGGCGGCATTCTTTATTCTTCCCGGCTGGTATATTCCCGGAGCAGTGTTTGCGGTTGTCGTTGTTATATTGACAATCATTACATCTCTGAAAAAGAAATACGAAACAAAATGTAGCAAGTGTAAAACAGCATATGATTATGACACCGACGTGGAGTGGAGACTTATAAAGAGGTGGACAGAGGGACAGCCTGATACAAGTGACAAACTTGTGCGTTCCTACTTTTTATATGATATTACCTGTACTTGTTCGGAGTGCGGAACTAAGAAGCGTTACCGTAAAAAAATTGAGGGACCGTCTATAAACGATAAGTTTGAGTTTGAGATTATAGAACCCGAAGCTGTTCTTGAGGATAATTTTGATCAGAGTACGGAAGTTGGTTGGGGTGCCGGATTCTTCTGCCTTATTATGGCAGTGGCTTTCTTTGTTGGTGGACTTTTCTTCAGTGGAAAGTTGGGTGCAATGCTTGCGGATGCCGATATCTATATTCCGGGCGTTACTCAGGTTGAAAAAGGAGAGGACCCTGCGGATTATTACGGTGCATATTATGCCAGAGACGGGCACGTAATAAAGATATTCGATATAACAGAGTCCGAATGTGTAGTTACGTACGACAATGGTGTTGAAAAGGAAGTTGCTGCATATCCTTATGAATACGTGTCGGCAGAGTGGGCAAGCGAACATATAGAAGTCGGAATTTACAGCGGAAAAGATGTTATATTGATTTATCAAGATGAAGATAAAACCACTTTCATTCCTTTGTGGGTTATGGAAAAATCCGATGGAGAATATAAGCTTTGTGATAACTCAGGTTCAGAATATACCACAGATGTTATCAGCTGGGATGAGTACAAGGCTGATCCGGCGGATTATTACGGAATTTACTACGGTTCCCGTCAAAATATGTATCTTGTAACCCTTGAAATAACCGAATCTGAGGTTAAAATAACGTCTGACAACGGTCGTAGCAATTCGGTTGAAGGCGGAATCTATGATTACGTTACAGAAGAATATATAAAGGAATTTTATCCTTCATATTATGTCGAGGGGTGGGATGCTCTGTTGGTTTACACAGATGAGACGAAAGAAAAATTCAATATTTTCTGCATAGCTTATCAGAACGGAGAATATTCCATTATGCTTGATGACGGCGACATCGTAACGCCGACGGTTTTAACATTGGCAGATATTATGGAAGATCCTAAGGACTATTACGGAACTTACAAGCTAAATTCGTTTTATGTCGTTCTGAATAAAGACGGTACAGCCAAGATAAATCTTGGAAAAGAAGAGGAAATACTTCCTTATCTCTATGTAAACCAAGACTATATTTATAATTTTTACAAGAAAAATTATAATGCCGCTATTGTAGCGTACCGTGATGATGGCAATGCGTACGTATTTGAATATGAAAGCGGAAAGCTGACACTTGGCGATCAGTACGTTTTTGAAAAGTAATTTATAGGTGTGGGCTATTGAAGGTAACTTCTAAAAACATTAGAAGTTACCTAAACCTATAGAAATCAAGGTGTACTACCGTGTTGACCGTTTTTAACGGTTAGTTAGGTTGATAATATGATTAGAGATTGACGGAGATTTATAATGTTTTTGTTTATACTTATTTGTGTTTTGGTTTTTGCGGTTGTAATTGCGTTTTTGATTTGGTTGCTTGTTTTTAGAAACAAAGTTATTGATTATCAAGAAAGAATAAAAGAAGCAAAATCAAGAGTGCGTGTAGAAAAAAGCACTATGGGCAGAACAAGCAGGGCAATTCATGTGGGGCAAACCTTTGGAGAACCGTTTGGTGGTTATACAACGACAGGAATTTATGGTGCAAGAGTAAATAACGTTGGCTTTGTGCAAGGTGATATGGGTAAAGCTTCCATTTATAACAAGAGTACAGACACGGTGACATCTCTTTCACAATCTGTTGAGAGAGCACAGTACGACTTGAATAAGCTTATATCAAACTATAATCGATATATAAGCGTTTTTCCCAATGTGATTATGGCAGCAATTCTTAAGTGTAAAAAAGAAGAATATCTTGATGAAGGAAACATGAAAAAAAGTACAGCGCTTGACTAATAATTAAAAAACACTTGTTATCCGTAATGGTAACAAGTGTTTTCATTTTTATTTTTGTTTCCTTTTTTCTTGCTTTTTATATGGGCTTTTGTCGGATTTTTGATTTTTGTTTCTGCTTGAATTGGGCTTTTTTCGCTCATCCGTTTTTTTGAAGTGTGCTGTCTTTTGCGTTTTTGGAGTAAAACCGCTTTTCGGTTTTACAAGACATTCCGCACCGAAGCCGATAAGGTCGGTTCGTCCCGCTTTTGTAAGAGCCTCTCTGACAAGATCGGCGTTTTGTGGGCGGTTGTACTGCAAAAGAGCACGCTGAAGCTGTTTTTCGTGGTAGTCGGTGGTTACGTAAACGGGTTTCATATTGAGCGGATTAAGACCCGTATAGTAC
>JAFTLM010000340.1 GCA_017455945.1 Clostridia bacterium
AGTCAAAGAAGGCGATGACTCTTCGTCAGAATTTGATGATGAAGACGATTATAAGGCTATTTTTGAAGGACTTGAGCTGGGTACTGAAGCCACCAGAACGGGAATAATTGATAATGCTCGCAAGAGTGAATATATTCAGTTAAAAAAGGACGTTTACACTATATTACCGCAAGGAATTTTCCTTATTGAAGCTCTTTCAAGACTTAATATCATTATGGATAAATACAAAACCTCTCAAATGGGTCAGGCGTTAAAGAAAATATACCGTGGCGATATAACGATCAAAGACGGTGTAACGCTTGCCCAAAATGAGATCAGCGAGGTTTTTAATCACGAAGTAACAACAGAAAATACCCCCGTTGAAAAAGATATGAATACGGGATGTTACGGAGATGTAGTAGGAAAATGCCCACTGTGCGGCAAAGAAATTGTCAGAGGAAAGTTTTCTTACGGTTGCCGAGGCTTCAAAGAGGGGTGTAACTTTAAGGTTGGAATTTACATCTGCGGTCGTCCCATATCGGTTTCCAATATAAAGCTTTTGCTTGAAACGGGAACTACATCAAAGATTCAGGGATTTGTGTCTAAAAAAAGCGGAAAAACCTTTGATGGCAGACTAAAGCTTGAAAACGGCGAGGCAAAATTCGACTTTTCACAGTAAACATTACAAAAATAAGGCATTGCGAAATTCGCAATGCCTTATTTGGGTTATAAATGATTTAAGAATTTTTTCTTGATTTCATTTTTATGAAAATTACTACAAGAGCAAACATTGTAAGAGCCACCGCCCACATAATAAGTGCGCTGATAAGTCCGCCAAGTGTAGCACAAAGACCGGCAATCACATAAGACAGTGCCGCAATAACCGCAATAACGGTAGCATATGGAATCTGAGTGTTTACGTGGCTGATATGATTACACTTTGCACCTGCAGAAGCCAGAATGGTGGTATCGGAAATTGGTGAAATGTGATCTCCGTATACAGCTCCACCAAGTGTAGCAGACACAGTAATAAGTGTAAGTGTTCCGCTTCCGCCGAGAATAGTAACAGCTATTGGAACAAGAACACCGAATGTTCCCCAGGAGGTACCGGTAGAGAATGCGATTGCACCCGCCAACACGAAGAAAATTGCCGGGAACAGGAACTGCGGGAATGAGCTGCCGGCAAGGTTTTCCTGAACGAATGCTTGCGCGTCAAGATAACCGCCTTTGGCACCCATAATTCCGGAAATAGACCATGCGAACGTAAGAATAAGTATAGCGGGCACCATAGCCTTAAAACCATCTGTAAAGCTATTTGTGATTTCTTTAAAAGAAACAGTACGGGAAAGCATATAGTATATGGAAATCATAACAAGAGCAACAGTAGAGCCGATTGCAAGAGAGAAACCAGCTTCGCAGTTAGAGAATGCCTCAATGACATTCTTTGATTGAAGTTCACTACCAATAAGTCCGGTGTCCCAATTATAGAAGAACCCTGTATAAATCATACCGCCAATGCAACATACAATAAGAATTATAACAGGAATAAGCAGATGACGAACTTTTCCGTTGGGATTAGATACAATCTCTTCGCCGATATCATCATTTGTACCAGCACCTGCGTGAAGATCTCCGGTTGTTTCTGCTATCTGATCACATTTTTTCATTTTTCCAAAGTCAAATTTAAGGAAACAAAGAGCAAAAACCATAACCAGTGTCAAAATAGCATATACATTATAGGGGATAGTACTGATAAATACCATTAAACCATCTCCCTCAAGTTCTCCAGATACAGCTGCAGCCCAACTCGAAATAGGCGCTATAATACAAACTGGAGCAGCAGTAGCATCAATAATATATGCCAGTTTAGCTCTAGAAATTCTGAATTTATCAGTTACCGGACGCATTACTGAACCAACGGTAAGACAGTTAAAATAGTCATCGACAAAAATCAAGCTTCCGAGACCTGCGGTAGCAGCAAGTGCTCCGCCTTTGGATTTGATTTTTTTACCAGCCCAATCACCGTAAGCCTTTGCACCACCGGATTTTTGCATAAGAACGACCAAAATACCGAGTACAACGAGGAAAACAATAATTGGTACATTCGCACCAACCTTTTCACTCATTACTTTGTAAAGCGTAAATAACGCTTCAAGCGGATTTCCCCCAACGTACAACATAGCTCCCACAAAAATGCCAAGGAACAGGGAAACATAGACCTGTTTGGTGACAAGGGCAAGAACTATGGCAACAATTGCGGGTAAGAAAGCCCAAAAAGTACCTTCCATAATTTTTCTCCTTTAAATAAAAATATTATTATAAAAAGCGCTGTGATACACAGCGCTAATCATACAAAAAATACGACTGATAGCGCTCCACAAAAGTGACAGTACAAAACATATTTTGCAATGTACCAGCAAGATGTTTCGGAAAACACATCCGCTTCGGCGGCTATTCCTTTCAAAAAACCGACTTTTCCGAGTCTTCTGTGGCTTTTTACTGATAATAAACCGCACCTCTACCAAGATTATATATTAATTGCATATATTATACCAACATATGCGAAATTTGTCAATATAAATCAGATAATTTATTAACTTTTTATTTAAAAAAGGAGCATTTTTGCTCCTTTTTCAGATATTTTCTTTTAGTGCTTTTGCAAGCTGGTCAGGGCATGACGTAGGGCGGAAGCCGCATCTTATGCCTTCAAGTCTTGAAATTGCTTCGTTAACCTTCATTCCTTTTATAAGAGCACAAACGCCCTGGGTATTTCCCGAGCAACCACCTATAAACTTACAGGAAACTATTTCATCTCCGTCTACTTCAAGTTCTATTTGCCTTGAGCAAACTCCTTTTGGGGAATATACTATTTTTTTCATAAACTTCTCCTTTATATTTCGCTATATATACCAATCAAATCAACGTCTCCGCCAAAAATATACAAATACCACCAAAGCGTATATATATCTTCACTTTTTAAATTTACGGTAACGTAATTCAAAGCATCGTTTTTGTTGTGAAGCGATGGAATTGACGTTATTTCTCTGACAGACCCACCAATAATTCCCAAAGATATAGCCAAATCAGAAACGTCATCGTTTATCAAAAGCTCAATGCTTTTATTTCCGCTGTCAGCAAAATCAATCAAATTTTTTCCTATAAGTGCATATCTTGTAAAACCGTTTCCGTCTGTATTTTCTATGTTACAAGCAGAAATAATTTTTAAGTCAAACTTGTCGATAAGTCTATAAAAAGATGTCAGTTTTCCATCCGTTGAATTTACTATGGGAATAATTCCAAAAGCTTTTTCGTCCACAATGTTTTCGCATACTGCGTTAAAACTTTCAACGCAGTTTTCTTCGTACAAAGCGAAAATTTTTGAAAAAACATCAAATGCTTCCCTCGCATAATTATTGGCGTTCCAGTAAAATATTTTTATCGGATCAGATGAACTGTCAATATCATTTTTGACTGCGAACGGTGTTTTTACTATGTGGGATATTTGTTCCGCAATATATAATTTTTGTCTCACCGATTCATATTTAGATGGGCAGGTGATTCTTGTAAGACTGTTATACTCCTGTAAAATATCATTTTTTATATCAATAACAGGGAAATTGGAAAAATCTTTTTTTAAAATGCTCTCCGATATAAACAAATCTATCTCCGCCGAACATCTTTCGATGTCGGCGGAGCAGTTTATTATATTTTGTGTTAAACTGTCGGTTTCGGAAATGTTCATATTTTTTCAAGTATTCTAAAGCTGTCAGCAAGAAATTCCTGCATTTCTTGTGCCGATAATTTTCGTTGAGAAATTACGGAAAGCTTATAAATGTAAGAAGCAATTTGTTCAGCAGCATCTTTGTCGTTTTCAATAAGTGCAGATAGCTTTGAAATTAACGGAGAGTTGTTGTTAACAACAAGAGTTTCGCCGCCGTTCAATCCCATATTACCGTTGCCGCCATACATACGCATCATATCTTCAAAACGACGTGATTCCTCGGAAATATTAAGAATTGCCGGAATTTCGGTAGTTTTGAGGGCTTCAAACTTGACGTCCAGTTTTTCGTTCTTGCTCGCCTTTTTAAATACCTCTGCCATAGCTGTATTTTCGGTTATATCACCGTCGCCTTTAAGTGCGGAAGCCACGTCAGCGTCTACTCTGATAAAATTTACATTTTCGAGATATTGCTCAAGCATCGATATAAATTGTGTATCAAGCTGATGATCAAAACAGGCAACCTGTATATTTTGTGCCTCAAAAAGAGAGATATATTGAGCTTGAAGTGCCTTGTCGGTCGTATAGTATACAGTGTTTTCGTTGGTATCTTTTGCCTTTTCAAGGTATTCGTTTATGGACAGATGTGTGTCATCGGTAAGCTTAACCAAAAGGGAATCCTTAACTCTGTCATAAAACTTTTTATCACGCAAACAAGCATATTCGATAAACACCTTGATATCTTCCCAAACCTTTTCAAATGTTTCGCGGTCGGTATTGTAAAGCGAGTTAAGCTTGTCTGCAACTTTTTTCACAATATGAGCGGAAAGCTTTGAAACATACGTATTTGTCTGAAGATAGCTTCTCGATACGTTAAGCGGCAGTTCAGGACAGTCGAGAACGCCCTTAAGCATTATCATATAATCCGGAATAACTTCCTTGATGTTATCGGAAACGAACACCTGATTATAATAAAGTTTAACCTGCCCCTCAAGAGATTCATACTCGTTGGCAATTTTGGGGAAGAAGAGTATACCCTTAAAATTAAGTGGGTAATCGGCATTAATATGAATATAGAAAAGAGGATCCTTGAAATCGCGGAAAACTTTCTTATAGAATTCGTTATAATCCTCAGCGGAACACTCGGAAGCCTGTTTCAGCCATAACGGCGTGGTTTCGTTTATAGGCTTTTCTTCTTTTTCTTCAGCACCGTCATTCACCTGCTTGAAGAAAATTTCTACAGGCATAAAGGAGCAGTATTTATCAAGCATTTCTTTGAGCTTTGAGGCGTTAAGGTATTCTTCGCCTTCGCTTGACACGTGCATTACTACAGAAGTTCCGTGTTCTGTCTTGTCACACGAAGACATCTCGTATTCTCCGTTGTCATCGCATATCCAATGTACAGCCGGTGCATCTGTGTAAGATTTGGAATAAATTTCAACCTTATCGCTTATCATAAATGCCGAATAGAAACCAAGTCCGAAATGACCTATTATTCCGTCAGCGGAATTGCTTTCCCCCTCGTATTTTTCAATAAACTCAAGTGCGCCCGAAAGAGCTATCTGGCAGTTATATCTGGTAAGCTCGTCCTCGCTCATACCGATACCGTTATCTCTTACTGTAATGGTTTTTTCTTCGGTATCAAGGACAACGTCTACTCTGTATTTTTCATCGGGCATAGAAATTTTGCCGAGTGATTGAAGTCTTTTTATTTTTGTTACAGCGTCGGTTGCATTTGATACAATTTCTCTCAAGAAAATATCTTTTTCCGAATACAACCATCTTTTTATAACAGGGAATATATTGGCGGTTTCAACCGATATACCGCCTTTTTTTGTCTGTGTGTCCATTACTTTTCCTCCGTATTATCTGCCGATGAGCTTTCATCAGCTGTTTTAGCCTCCGGAACGGTTACTTTGGCATCAACCGCTTCTTCAGGGCTTTCGTCACTCTTTTCATCATCCTGGTCTTTCTTTTTTGAGATGAAGTCAACCACCTTGTGCTCGCCGTCTACTATCTTTTTGCCAAAGAACTCAAAAATACGTTCTGAAAGCGGTCTTACTTCCTTTTTGGGGTCTATTATTGAGTTTTTGCTGTAATAATCCGCCAAATCGGTAGAAAGAGACTTTTTCTTAAGTTTATCATCCAAAATCCCCTTTACAGAAGCGTATATAATAGCGAATATCGGAACACCGAAGAACATTCCCACAAGTCCGAAATATCCGCTCATAATCATAATCGCAACGATTACGCCCAAAGACGAAAGTCCGGTACGGGAGCCTACTATCTTAGGCTCAACAACATTTGCGTCAAACTGTTGTATTATCAACGTAAGAATAGCAAAAATAATCAATTTGCTGGGGTTAGCGATAAGAATTATCAAGCCGGACGGAATAATTCCTATAAAAGGACCGAAAAATGGGATAATGTTACAAACACCTATAACGACCGAAATAAGAATAGAGTACGGTATACCTGCAATACTGAACGCAATAGAACAAGTGAATATCATAAATAAAGCATCAAGTATTTTGCCTATTATGAACCCACCAAACGTTTTGTCTGCAAATCTGAACCATTTTACGATAGATTTACATTTGTTTTCCGAAAACAAAGCGGCAATAATCTTTTTTGACTGTGCGTATATTTTTTCTTTTCCCAACACGAAATATACCGAAAGCAACAAGCCGAAAAATATATTTTTCAATCCGGTGAATATCATAGCGCCGTATGACAAAACCAGGCTTAAACCTTGCTGCAGGATGTTTTCGGATCCCATAAAGAAATTATTGATAGCATTGTTAATCTTATCTTTATCCAGAATTTGGGTTCCGTTTTCACCTCCGTTGGGTAAAAATCCGCCAAGGAACTGGTTTACTTTATCGAGAGCGAAATTCATATATGTACCGTCAGTCATCTTTCGCATCAAATCTTCGATGCTTGCGATAAGCTGGGGAATGATCATAAATGCAAAGACAATTATCATTGTCAAAAGCAAAGTATAAGTCAAAATCACTGAAAGATTTCTTTTTATGCGGTTGTTTTTTATTTTTTTCAAAATTGTTTTTTGAAAAAACTTAACAAGCGGAGTACAAAGATATGCAAATATAGCACCAAGAATTATCGGTGTAAAAACGTCAAGTCTTTCATTCAACCAATTTGTAAACGTACTGAATTTTTCAAAGTTCATCATAAATACGATGAACATAAAAACAATAGCATATACAAAAACAGAAATCGTCAGTATTTTTTTCTTCTTATCGTCCATTTTTTGACCTATGTTGATATCAACATTTCCTTTCGCGGGCTTATATGTCAGAGAAATAATAAAAAACTAACATATTTTTTATATTATATACCTTTTTGATAAAATAGTCAATAACTTATATAAAAGAAAAAATTTTTTTACAATATAGTTTCTTTTTTATAAAAATTGTGTTATAATGGTAAAAACAATTATACCGTATTGGGAGAGTAATATATGTGTGCTGTAAAAAAGAAGGCTTACGGAAAAATAAATCTTTTTTTAGATATTGAAGAACGCCGAAATGACGGATACCACAATATAATGAGCGTAATGCAAACCGTAGATTGGTGCGATACGGTAAGTGTTTCTAAAAATAATGACCCGGAAATAAAAGTTATAAGTTCAAACTCCGGAATTCCTTGTGATTCATCAAATATTGCCTACAAAGTTGCAAAGGTTTTCTTTGAGAAACTCGGTATAGCTCCGGCTGTAACGATAGAAATAGAAAAAAACATTCCCATAGCTGCGGGAATGGCGGGGGGCAGTGCGGACGGTGCAGCCACATTAGAGGCTTTAAACGAGCTGTTCGATTCACCGTTTTCCCAAAAAGATCTAATTTTGATGTCCCAAAATATTGGAGCGGATATTCCTTTTTGTTTAGTAAAGGGGACTAA
The DNA here is from genome assembly GCA_017455945.1 of Clostridia bacterium. Classification (GTDB taxonomy): domain Bacteria; phylum Bacillota; class Clostridia; order Oscillospirales; family CAG-272; genus RGIG8775. The sequence goes on from JAFTLM010000340.1 coordinate 7,619, forward strand.
GCTTATCAGTGGAATAGGCGAGATAATTGAGAATATCGAAGGTTCCTTTCCGGAATGTTTTATTCTTTGTGCTAAACCAAACAACGTCAATATCTCTACTCCGGCAGCTTATAGGGAATTGGATTCCGTTTACCGGAATTTTGTAGGGTATTCTTACGAAAAAAACAAGCTTGAAAATCTTCTAATGGGAATAAGAGAAGAAAATATCGAAAAGATAACCGCATCTATGTACAACATTTTTGAAAAAACACAATCTGCTATTGATGCTGATGTGGCAACAATAAAAAGCACAATGTTAAAATACGGTGCATTGGGGGCGATGATGAGCGGAAGCGGTCCATCGGTATTCGGGATTTTTTCAGATGAGGCAAAAGCAAACAGCGCCTGCGAATTTTTTAAGCGGAACAATATAATTGCCAGGAGTTGCAGACCGACAACAAAATAAGGGACTTTAAAGTCCCTTATTTTGTTGTGTTTTTTCAATATTGTTAAATACATTTTTCGTTTGCTTTTCTTCAAGAATGGTATAAATAACATAATTGTCGAAAACTTTTGCTTTTGCGTTTTGGAATTTTGGATATTCTTTGATGTCGTATACAACTCCGTTTTCAAAATTTTCCTTGGCTTTTTTCAGATATCTTTGGATCCCTTGCAATCCATTTTTAGCTGCCTTATGGGAAGTAAATTCAAAAACACCGAATTCATTGAAGTTTAAGCTGTCGTTGCACTTATAAATCCGTACGTTGTTAACGTTTGATAATTCTGAAAAATAATCTTCCAAATAGTACCGACTTACCTCGCTATAACCGAACTCGCTTTGGGCTCCGTTATGAACGGCATCAACAACATCATCTATTGGCACAGGTGACGTCATAGAATTAGCTTCAACCTTGCTGCATGAGCACAAAATCCCAAGAATACAAAAAAGAATAACTCCGATTATAATACGTTTCATTAAGCCGCCTCCGTGTATCCGTGAGTTCTTATATAATCCATAACCGTCATAAGTCCTTTCCGATTAAGGTGAATTCCATCACCGCCGTTGTCGTATTCTATTTTCAAATATCCGTTTTCATCCACCAAAACTTCAAAGGTGTTAAGATATTTAAGATTGTATTCTTCCGCCATATCATATATCCATTTATTGCATTCAATTATCCTTTCCGGTGTATATGCGTTTATACTGCAATATTCTGCCACAGGAAAAAGAGACTGTAAAATTATTTTTGTGGATCCCGAAGATTTTTTTATCGCATCGAGCAAGGTTCTGTAGCACATTTTGAATTTATCTTCAGTGTAGTAAGATGCTCCGTTGTTCAGCCCCAGGGTGATAACAAGATATTCGGGTTTTTTTATCTTTAACGCCTCACCTATCGTTAACGCTTCTTTGGTATCCGGAAAAAATATTCTGGTGCTTGAAATGGTAGGAGATAACGAAAGCGTGCCTGAACAAACGGTTTTCTTGTCAGATACGGTTGCTCCCGTCCACACTTGAGTCGTGCCTTCACCACCCGACAAAACTCTATATTTTTGCAGTCCATAAGTGGTAGACTCCCCTAAAAAAATGATTTTATCGAGATATTCTATACCTAAATCGCCGCTTTCTGCAAGAATAACAGAATGAGAAAAGACCGATTTTTCAAAATTTTCCTGCGTTTTTTCACTGTTCTGTCGTATAAGACCGTACATCATAAATAAAGATATCAAAATTGCCGCTAATGTTATAATAACAAAAAAAGAGTAAATATATTTTCCACGTTTGAAAATCATAATTTTCCGTCCTCAACCATTGTGTTTTTTATATATTATTATGTTTTGCTCAAAAAATATTCATATATAAAAAGCCAAATGTTGACAAAAAGCAACTTTTATGTTAATATTATAAATATTTGGCAAAAAGTAAAGACTGAGGATGGAAAAATGAAAAAATATTTAAATTTGCTAAAAATTCTACTGATAGAAATCAACGCAATATTGCTTTTTTGTGTATGTTCATATGCACAGGGAACAACAGATTGTGTCAAAAATTTCCAAGAGAATGAAAGCTTACTTGAAGAACCGGAAATTTTAGCGTTTCAAACCAACACTTGGAGTAACAGTATACGAATACTTGCCGGAATGAATGATTTGAATTATGAAAGCGTAGGTTTTGAAATCACACCATACGTTTCTCAAACTTTAAAAAAGGAAGTGGAAGTGAATTCTAACTACGTTTTTGAAAGCATATTAGAAAACGGAAATAGCGTTTATGCTTCGTCATACGGTTATAAGTATTTTTCAGTGCTTACCATTGATGAGGTGAAAAATGCCGGTGAATCTGATAACTATTTGATAATAACGCCATACGCGGTTAAAGATTCTAAAAAACATTATGGTGTTCCGGTAAAAATAAATGTTAGCAACAACGGGTATTCTTTTGATAAAAATTTTATATTTCATCGATGCACGTCAGAGTCTGGTTTATTTGAGCTTTCAGGTGAAGCACAATTCATGGACAACTATGCCGAATTGAGGAATTACGGAGGTGGCATTACGTTGACCGACAGTTTTGATAACGGTAGGATATACCTTAAAGCTCTTGCCGAAGATCAGGATACTGTAAAATTTAACATATATGTTGACGATATTTTGGTAAATTATATTGAAGAGGAAAACAGCAAAAATACATTTGTAATCGGTGATATTGAAAAAGGCAACCATAGGATAAGAATAGAAACGCTAAGTGATACCGCTGTAAAAATATATGGCGTGTCTTATTTAAAGCTCGGACATCAACACACCGTGTCCGACGAAGCAGAGTGGAGCTTTTCAAATAATACTTTTTACACCAAATGCCAAGAATGCGATTCTGAGTTTAATATATCTCCTGTCGATACTCCTACATTGTTGCTTACTTTTGACAAAAATGTTAAAGAGGAAGCAGAAGATTACGACGGTTTTACAATAGTTTCCCCAAATGATTTTTCTATAAGCAACGGAACCCTTACTGCCAACAAATCCCTTTACATCGACGTTGAACAGGAAACGCTGGCAAAAATGCCTTTTTACGTGGTATCTTCTGATATAACTGTAAGTAAAAAGGGAAGTGCAGGAATGGAAATTTCTCTTGTAACCCTTATTTCCAATTACAGAAACGGAGCTAAGGTTAGCGGAAAAACATCCGATATGGCATATTTCGTAAAATATAATGTTAACGAGCAGAAATTTGCCACGATAAAAATAAACGGTGCAAGCAACTTGCTTACAAACAAAAACAGCTTACCGATAACTGTTGGACAAAAATATAAGTTTACTTTTTTGATTGATAATATGAATAATTGTGTACATACCTTCATTGATGAAATATACATAGGAAAATCAGAAAAAGCTATTGCTGACGTGATGTCAGAAGAAAAATTTTATCCGTCGTTCAAATTAAACGACGGAGGCAACTGTGTTCCGATTTATGATAACTTCTCAATATATGCCGTAGAATAAAAAACGGGCTTTTGCCCGTTTTTTATTTTTTATTATATCAACTTGTTGTCAACAATATCGCGTGCCCAAGCAACGAATTTTGTCTTTTCTTCCTCAGTAAGCTTGCTGTTGAACAAACCGCATGTAAGATACTGAACATCTCCAACGATATTGGTTCCGGCAATTTTAAGAGCATCAAGAACTCTGTTGGCAGCAATTTCATTTCCATCAATAA
>JAFTLM010000341.1 GCA_017455945.1 Clostridia bacterium
CGACGAGGCATATCTCAAGGAGCTTGTGCACAAATCCCACGTGGGGGGCTGTCGGTACAATCCGATGACGGGAGACGAGGTACGCAGGCAGAACGAAATACTTCAGAAGCATTCGAAAATTCCGCTGTTTATCGCCTGCAATACCGAGATGGGCGGTGACGGTGCCTGCACCGACGGCACCTATATCGGAAGCGGAATAAAAATCGCCGCCACGGGAGATGCGGGATACGCTTACGAGCTGGGGCGGGTTTCGTGTACAGAGGCGGCGGACGTGGGGTGCAATATGGCGTTTGCCCCCGTGTGCGATATCCACGGAAACTGGCAGAACACCGAGGTGGTGTCACGCAGTTTCGGCAACGATGCGGGGCGAGTGGCTAAAATGAGCGTTGCCTACGTGGAGGGCGCCCATCGCGTGGAGGGCTTTGCCACCGTGGCAAAGCATTTTCCCGGTAACGGATACGACCTGCGCGACGCTCATATTTCAAACAACGTAAATCCGCTGGGTGAAAAGGAGTGGACCGAGAGCTTCGGTGCCGTCTACAAGGCACTTTTTGAGGCGGGTGTTGAAGCGGTTATGGGCGGACATATTATGATGCCCACATATATGCGTGAAATATGCGGAAATATAGACGACAGCGAGATTCTGCCTGCCACTCTCTGCCCCGAAATAATGAACGGACTTCTTCGTAACAAGCTGGGCTTTAACGGTATGGTGGTATCGGACGCCAGCCATATGGTGGCGATGACCAACCGTATGACAAGGCGTGAGATGCTTCCTGCCTGCATTAACGCCGGGTGCGATATGTTCTTGTTTTTCAACGACGCCGACGAGGATTTTTCGACGATGCTTGAGGCGTACCAAAGCGGCGTGATAAGCGAGGCGAGAATGGCGGAGGCACTGACCAGGATACTGGGGCTGAAGGCAAAAATGGGGCTTCACAAAAAGGCGATGGCGGACAGACGGGATATAAGTGACGTGAAAAAAGAGGGAGAAATAATATCGAAGAAAATCAGCCGCGACAGCATTACGCTGGTGAAAAGCAAGGACAGCGTTTTGCCGCTTACGCCCGAAGAGTACAAGCGGATAATGATAGTTCACGTCAAGGGAGCCGATGGCCCGATGGAGGCGTTTATAAAAATGGCGATGGGCGGGGCTGACAAGCCAAGCCCTGCCGAGGAGCTGAAAAAAAGGCTTGAAAGTAGAGGCTTTGAGGCTTTTGTGTATGAAAGTCCGCTGGAGAAAATGAAAAAGAAGGCGGCAGAGGGGGAAAAGCCGAGCCTCAACCTCTATTTTGCGGGCAAAAACGCCGTTTCGGAGTTCGTGTCGGGGCAGGACCTTGTTATCACGCTGTTTGACGTCACCGTAGGACGCCCAAGCTTCGGAATGTCAAAGGGCGGGGGAGAAATACCCTGGTACGTTTTCGAGCTTCCCGTGATAGGCGTCAGCGTGGGCTCGCCCACAATGCTCGCCGACGTGCCGCAACTGAGAACCTATATAAACGCATACGACTCGAAGCCCCACACGCTTGACGCATTGGTAGACAAGCTTTTTGAGGGCGAGAGTGCCTTTTGGGGCAAAGACCCGATAGACAGCTTTTGCGGAATGTGGGATACAAGATTGTAAATTTTTTATATCCCTCTTTACAATAAATTCCGATTGTGGTAAAATATCAGTGCTTGAAATTTTGTCGAAAAGAGGGATAATTATGATTATAGATTTTCACACCCACGCCTTTCCCGACGCTCTGGCAGAGAGGGCTATATCGGGCTTGGTAAAGTCCAGCGGCGGCTTATATCCGCCCTGTTCGGACGGTACTATAGGCGGACTTTGCAGAAATATGGAGAAATTCGGAGTTGACGTTTCGGTGCTCCAGCCCGTGATAACAAAGGCGTCACAGCTTAAAACGCTGAACGAGTGGGCAAAAGCTCAGTGCTCCGATAAAATTATTGCGTTCGGAGGCATATACCCCCACACCGAGGACTATAAGGCGGACATTGATTTCGTGTGTTCGTTAGGGCTTAAGGGGTTGAAATTCCACGTGGAGTATCAGAATTTTGTTCTTGACGCCCCCGAAATGCTTAAAATATACGATTACGCCTTTGAAAAGGGTCTTATCGTTATTCACCACGCGGGCTTTGACCCGGCGTATCCGCCTCCGTACAGAAGCTCTCCAAAGCAGTTTGCCAACGTGGCTAAGGAAATGCGAGGCGGAGTTCTGGTGGCGGCACACCTGGGCGGTCAGAAGCAGTGGGACGAGGTTGAAGAATATCTGGTTGGAAGCAACGTCTACCTGGACACGTCAATGGGCTTTGAGTACTATTCCAAGGAGCAGTTTTTGCGTATAGTCAAGGGTCACGGAGCCGACAAGATACTTTTCGGCTCGGATTCGCCCTGGAGCAGAGCCGACGAAGAGATAGCGGCAATACGCTCTCTGCCTATAGACGAAAGCGATAAGGAAAAAATTCTTTCGGGCAACGCCAAACGCCTTTTGAAAATTTAAGGAATGAAAAAGAACCGAGACGCTGTCTCGGTTCTTTTTTGAGCGAACGATAAATTATAGTTTAGCGGCGAAGAGAACGGGGGAACGGGTCGCTTTTTTGCAAAAAAGCTCCGCAAAAAACCTTTCTGATGAAAGTTTTTTGATTGTTTTGTGCGTTGCCGTTCACTCGTCGGCTGAACACCGACGAGTTTGTTGGGCTGATGGTTGGGAGCTTTAGATTGCTGTCGGTGCGTACTGCCGCAGGGCGTCAGGGACCACTACCCTGCCGC
>JAFTLM010000342.1 GCA_017455945.1 Clostridia bacterium
AGCCTTGACTCGCACCCACTGGCGTGGGGGCTCTTATGGGTGCGGTGCGAACACACCCTTCGCCGTAATTTATCTGACAAAATAAAAAAAGAGCTGTCTTGTCAAGACAGCTCCTTTTTATCATATTTCCACAAGCTCGTAATCGGTGCTTCCCACGCCAAGCTTTTCGGCGGCATTTACCGTAAGAATACCGTTTCGGCTCTCGATTCGCTCGATAAGGTGCCCCTTTCTCGGTGCGTCACAGGCGTAGACCAGATCCACGCACGCTTTGTCTACCGCAACGGGGTCAAGAGAGGCAAGTACCCCTATATCGGGAATACACGGATCTTCCGCAACCGCACAGCAGTCGCAATCCACCGACATATTTTTCATCACGTTGACGTAGGCACACTTCCTGCCGAAGTATTCAACCACCGAAAGTGCCGCGTCCGCCATAGACTCAAGAAAAGAATCGTGATCGGCAGTCCACTTTTTGTCGGGCTCGCCGGCACCGTGTATATACGCCTTTCCAAAAGAAGACGCTACACCTATGGAAAGCTGCTTCAAGGCACCACCGAAACCGCCCATAGGATGCCCTTTAAAATGTGAGAGCACCAGCATGGAATCGTAGTTTTCGATATCCTTTCCCACGTAATTTTTCTTTATACGCCTACCTTCGGGAATATCAAGAACTCTGTCGGGGCCCTCGGCGTCAAGAATATCCACGTCAAAATATTTCGTCCAACCGTGATATTCCATAAGCCTTCTGTGCCTATCGGTAACGTCACGCTCGCCTCGGTAGGCAGTGTTACACTCGACCACCGTTCCGCCCACAAGCTCGATAATCTGACGCCAAAACTCGGGACCGATAAAATTCTGATTTCCCTTCTCTCCCGAATGAAGCTTTACGGCAACCCTTGAGCCAAGCTCCGCGTCCAGCTTTTCGTATACGGCAACCACACCCTCGGGAGTGAGATTCTTAGTAAAATACACCTTTGATTTCATATTACTTCTCCTTCCGACCGTGTTTGCACAACTCTTTCAGAACACATTCGCCGCATTTTGGCGAACGAGCCGTACACACGTCTCTTCCAAATTGAACTATTCTGTGGCAAAAATCGCTCTGCTCCTCGGGGGCTATAAGAGACGACATTATTTTTTCGGTCTTTAGTGGATCCTTGTTGCTTTCGGGATAGGCACCCAGCCTTCCGCATATTCTTATGCAGTGGGTGTCGGCTACAACAGCGGGCTTCTTATAAATATCGCCCAAAAGCAGGTTCGCAATCTTTCGCCCAACTCCCGGAAACTTCAAAAGCTCGTCCATTTCGTCGGGCAAAACACCATTGTAGTCGTCCACAAGCATAGCACAAGCGTCCTTAATATTTGCCGCTTTTGTTCGGAACAATCCGCACGGTCTGACAATATTTTCTATATTCTCAATATCCCCCTCCGCAAGTGCCTCAGCAGTGGGATATTTTTCAAAAAGCTCTCTGCAAACTATATTTACCCTTGCATCGGTACACTGTGCCGACAGCCGCCCCATTACTAAAAGCTTCCAGGGTTCACCCCCAAATTCAAGTGCGCAGGTTGCGTCGGGGTAAAGCTTTTTCAATTCTTCAACTATCTTTTTAAAATTTTCTTTCTTCGTCATTTTTATTTTTGCAAAAACAGGCTGTTTTAAAGTGAAACAGCCTGTTCGTTTATTTTCTGCCAACTATCATCACTCTGGAAACTCTGTCGAAATCAACATCGGGTTTTATTATGGCGGTTATTGTTCTGGCTGTTTCGTCAAAGCGTTTTTCAACAACCGTCCCTATGGAAAATCCATACGGATACACACTTCCCTCACCTGAGGAAATTATCTTGTCGCCAACCTCTATATCGGCAAATTCATTGATGTAATTCATCGCACAGTTGCCCTCGCCGCGAAGCCCCAGAGAACCTTCGACAATTCCCCTCGCTCCGCTTTCGGCACACAGTGCACCTACCGAACCCGAGTTTTCAAGAATAGTGGAAACCTTACACCAATTAAGCCCGACAGACTCCACCCGTCCGACCACACAGCCCTCGGAAACCACCGCCATATCACGCTCAACTCCGTCAAGCGAGCCCTTATTAAGCGTATACAGCGTCATATAGCTGTTACTTTCTCTGCCCACAATGTGAGCCGATATCATATTATATTCACCCAGCTCGTCACTCACACCCAAAAACTCTCTCATCCAGGCGTTTTCTCCCTCAAGGTCCTCTAAGTGTGCCTGCCTTGCCTCAAGCTCCGCCACACGTTTTGACAGAGCCTCGTTTTCTCTTTTTAAATTGTCAAATTCTCCGAAATAATCACCGAATCCGTCAATGGTGTCCCCCACGAAAGAAAACGCCCATCTGAAAGGAGTTGCCGCCACACCCAGAATATTCTGACCCGGTGTAACAAGCCCCCACGCGGCGATAACCGAATAGAAAACGGCAAGAAAAACCGCGACGAGTATCATTATTTTGGCAAATCTGTCTTTCACACCGTTTTCCTCCTTTTGAACTTATTCAAGAAAAGCGTCGAAATTACATCCGCACGCTTTTCCATACAATTCTTATTTCTTGAGAGTGACAGCCGCCAAAGCCTTCTCCACAATCTTTTCGGGAGTAAGACCGTACATTTCAAGAAGCGGCGGAACCTTACCCGAGTGACCGTATTTGTCCTCAACGCCAACGCGAAGCACGGGAACGGGATAATTCTCGCTTACCACCTCGGCAACCGCACCGCCGAGACCGCCGATAATATTGTGCTCTTCTGCGGTCACAATAGCGCCTGTCTCTTTTGCCGCCTTAACAATAATTTCCTTATCGATAGGCTTAATTGTATGTATATTTACAACTCTCGCGGCAATCCCCTGCTCCTTGAGCATCTGTGCCGCCTCAAGCGCCATACTCACCATAAGACCGGTTGCAACAATGGTAACGTCGCTTCCCGCAAGGAGCTCAACGCCCTTTCCAACCTCAAACTTATAGTTGGGAGTATCGTTGATAACCGGAACGGCAAATCTTCCGAATCTCATATAAACCGGACCGTCAATATTAAGCGCCGCCTCAACCGCAGCTCTCGCCTCAACGGCGTCGGAGGGGTTGATAATGGTCATTCCGGGAATTGTTCTCATAAGAGCGATATCCTCGTTACACTGGTGTGTAGCACCGTCCTCTCCAACGGTAATACCCGCGTGAGTTGCACCGATTTTTACGTTAAGATGAGGGTAACCGATGGAGTTTCTCACCTGCTCAAAGGCTCTTCCTGCCGCGAACATTGCGAAAGTGGACGCAAAAACCGGCTTGCCGGTAGATGCGATACCTGCCGCAACGCTCATCATATTACCCTCTGCGATACCGCAGTCGAAAAATCTTTCGGGAAAAGCTTTTTTGAAATAAAGAGTCTTTGTCGCCTCCGCAAGGTCTGCGTCAAGGACGACGAAATCATATTTTTCGCCAAGCTCGGCAAGCGCCTTGCCGTAGGCTTCTCTGGTTGCTATTTTTTCTGCCATTTTTTCGTCCTCCTTATATATTCTTCATAGCCTCGGTTATCTCACTAACCGCCTGCTCGTAAAGCTCATCATTAGGCGCGGAGCCGTGCCACTTAACTTCATTTTCCATATAGGACACGCCCTTACCCTTAACCGATTTAGCAATAATGGCTGTGGGCTTACCCTTAACCGTCTTTGCCTCCTCGAATGCCTTTTCAAGCTGTTCGAAGTCGTGCGCGTCAACCGAAATAACGTGGAAACCGAAAGCCTCAAACTTCTTGTCGTGAGGTGTGGGGTTCATAACCTCGGCAACCGGGCCGTCTATCTGAAGACCGTTCCAGTCAACGATAACGCAAAGGTTGTCCAGCTTATAGTGGGCCGCGAACATAGCCGCCTCCCAAACCTGCCCCTCCTCGCTCTCGCCGTCTCCCACAACGGTGTAAACGCGGTAATTCTTCTTGTCCACCTTGCCCGCAAGTGCCATTCCGCAAGCCGAGGAAATACCGAGTCCGAGCGAGCCTGCGCTCATATCAACACCGGGAATTATCTTCATATCGGGGTGCCCCTGAAGGAAACTGTCCACGTGACGGAGGTTTTTAAGCTCCGCACGGTCGAAGAAGCCCTTTTCCGCAAGAGCCGCGTAAAGACCGGGGGCGGTGTGTCCTTTGGAAAGCACAAAGCGGTCACGGTCGGGGTTCTTGGGATTTTTGGGGTCAACGTTGAGTTCCTTGAAGTAAAGATAGGTAAGTATTTCGGCGATAGAAAGCGATCCGCCCGGATGACCCGAAGCAGCCGCGTGAACGCCTTCGAGAATACCGAGACGAATCTTCGCCGCAGTAGTCTTTAAGCTTTTAAGTTCATTCTGGTTCATATGAAAAGCCTTCCTTTCAAAAAGCATTTTTTTACAATTACCATTATACATCATAAAATCCGAATTGTCAAGATTATATTCCGCCCTCGGGTACAAAACTTTTGCACAGGGAACATAAATTGGTAAATTGTAACAACAAAATACGGCATTTTTTTGCAAAATTGTATGCGTATTTTTCGTCTATCTACTTGATTTTTCGGGGTATTTGTGTTATTATATATAAGTGGTAATATTTTTTAGGCCCAATCCTGAAAAAAGAAAGGATACATAAATGAAAAAAGTAGGAATTATTATGGGAAGCGACAGCGACCTTCCCGTAGTCGAAAAAGCTATCAACACACTCAAGGAATACGGCGTGCCCTTTGAGGTTCACGTTTATTCGGCACACAGAACCCCCGCAGAATCGGGCGAGTTCTCACGTAACGCACGTGCAAACGGCTTTGGTGCAATCATCGCCGCCGCAGGTATGGCGGCTCACCTGGCAGGTGCCATTGCCGCAAACACCACTCTACCCGTTATCGGAATCCCTGTAAAGGGCGGTGTACTTGACGGAATGGACGCACTTCTTGCCACGGTTCAGATGCCCACGGGTATGCCGGTTGCTACGGTTGCGGTAAACGGTGCGGCAAACGCGGCACTCCTTGCAATACAGATACTTGCTGTAGAGGACGCGGAGCTTGCCAAGAAGCTGGATGAGTCTCGCAAGGCAGGCACCGAAAAGGTTCTCGCTAAGAACGCAGCCATAGAGGCACAATTCAACAGATAACCCCACAGATATACGGAGATACCAAAAATGAGAAAAACCAAAGAAGCCTGCGGCGTATTTGGAATATACGCCAAAGAGAAGGCACAGGACGTAGCGACGTCCACATATTACGGGCTTTACGCCCTTCAGCACCGCGGACAGGAAAGTTGCGGTATAGTAGTTAACGACGACGGAGTTTTCCACACCCACGTCGACAACGGCACGGCAAGCGAGGTGTTTGACGCCGACACCCTTAAATCGCTTGGACTCGGCAACATGGCTATCGGTCACGTCCGTCTCGGAACGTCCAATACAAAAGGAATAGCCAACGCGCAACCGCTTGTGGTCAACCACATCAAAGGGCAGATGGCTCTGGCGCACAACGGCACGCTTACAAATTCGGTAGAGCTTAAACGAGAGTTCGAACTCAAGGGCTCGATTTTCAGAACCTCAAGCGATGCCGAGATAATGACCTATCTTATCACAAACGAACGCCTGACAGCCCCGTCTATAGAGGAAGCACTCAACAGAGCAATGTACAAGCTCAAGGGAGCTTATGCCATTCTCATAATGTCTCCGCAAAAAATGGTAGCCTGCC
>JAFTLM010000343.1 GCA_017455945.1 Clostridia bacterium
ATCACCGCTCACCGTTCCAGCGGTGCGGGCGGTCAGCACATCAACAAGACCGACTCCGCTATCAGAATCGTACACAAGCCCACAGGCATCGTGGTAGGATGCCAGACTGAGCGTAGCCAGCTTCAGAACAAGGAAACCGCGCTCAAGATGCTCAAGGCAAAGCTCATGGAGATCAAGCTCCGCGAGCGTCTCGACACCATTGAAGAAATTCAGGGAAACAAGACGAACATCGAGTGGGGCTCTCAGATACGTTCTTACGTATTTATGCCATACACTCTCGCCAAGGACACCAGAACAGGCTTTGAAAACGGAAATATTCAGGCGGTTATGGATGGCGAGATAGACGGATTTATCAACGCATATCTTAAATCAATTACAAAATAAAAAGGAGAGGTATTTATTATGAACAAGAGAACAAAACTTTTTATCGGAATTGCACTTATCGTTTCTGCAATCACAACGTTGTTTACATTCATCTCGCTTTGCTTTAAGAAAAAGAGTGCAATCGCCGCACTTGCAGCTCTTGCGGCTGCTGAGGGTCTTGTAGGTCTTGCACTTATCGAGGACAACAAAGGCCGTTTCCGCAAAAAGAGTGTTGCAACCGACGCCGAGCTTTTTGAAGGCGATGCAGTTGAGTTTGCAGAAGCAACAGTAGGCGCAGAGCTTTCCGACCTTGACGATGAAAACTCCTCTGCACCTCGCATCGACTTCGAGGTTCCCAAGGACGAAGACGCGTCCGAGGACGATTTCACCTGATAGCTGATAAAAAATCAAACGGAGATTCCGAAAGGAGTCTCCGTTTTTTAGGCTTTTCGTAGTGGCTTGTTCCCATACAGGAAATCAATAATAAGTGCAGATTTTTTCGACGGGTCGTCCGAAAGACTGCCATCTACCGGCTTGTGCCTTCAAAAAAAAGATATCCATAAACGTATAAATAATTATTTATAAAGTTCTACTGATAAAAAGAGCCGTACTCTTAACGAGTCGGCTCCTTAATTTTATCTGATTACGGCACTACTATATCACCGTTAGTGCAATGGATCACACAACCGGGGTTTATATTGACACTTCCTATATTTTGAATCTTATACCATTGTCCTGTAGTACCGGAATAATTTATGCTTTTCAAACTCTTACACCACATGAATTCCCGCCCACCAAAGCTCGTTACGCTGTCGGGAATTTCTACGCTTGCCAATTTGTGGCAGTTCTCGAATGCACTAACACCAATACTCGTCACGCCGTTGCAGATTTTTATACTTGTCACGCTTCTGCACCCCTGGAACGCACTAACACCAATACTCGTCACGTTGCCAGGAATTACTATGCTTGTCAAGTTGGTGCAATCTTGAAATGCACCACTACCAATACTTGTTACGCTATTGGGAATTTCTATACTTTTCAAACTTCTGCAACTATCAAACATTCCATCAGTGATACTCGTCACACTGTTAGATATCTTTACGTTTTTTAACGCATCGCAATCCAAAAATACCCTTTTGCCAATACTCTTTACACCGTCAGGTATTTTTATGCTTGTCAAGCTATCGCAACCTGCGAATGCCTCAACACCTATACTCGTCACTCTGTTAGGTATTTCTATGCTTGTTAAATACCGACAACCACTAAACGCCGCCTCACCAATTCTCGTCACACTATCGGAGATTTCTATACTTTTCAGGCTTCTTAAACTATAGAATGCATAATCACCAATACTTGTCACGCCATCTTTTATAACAACACAAGTTATCCACGCTTCTTTGTCGCTCCAGGGTGCGGTAGAGTAATAGTCACTAACCCTTTCGTAACATTCCATATTGCCCTTACCCGAAATGGTAAGCGTTCCATTATCCAAAGACCACTCTATGTGACCAGGAACCTGGCTGTCGGCATCCTCGGTCTTTGGCGCATCTATTACGAAACCTTTCCTATCGCAACCCGCAAAGGAGAAGAGTATAAAGATTGCCAACGCAAGTGCCAGCATACGTACAAGTTTGTTTTTTGTCATTTTCTTTTCCTCCTAAAATGAATAAAATAAAAAGTGCGTCAGCCGAAGCCGACGCACAAAAACGCAAACTCCGGTTGTCGCCAAACAAACTTTATACAGAATAGGTGTACCACCGTATTTTTGCATATGGAATCTGCATTTTATCAAATTCTTCTACAAAAATACGGCAAAAAGCGTACAGCTTCCCCAAGAAAGCAAAATGCACCTATATCTCTGTAATATTAAGTTTGTTTGGCATTATCATTTTAGCACACCAAAGCGATTTTGTCAATAGCTTTTTATTTTCTTCTTATGTCGTGTCTTATAATACCTATAACTGTAGATGAAACGGTGAAAACCTCGTTTGCGATTCCTGCCAAAAGCCCTACTTTGATAGAATATGTAAGCATACACGCGGAGATTGGCAAAGAAAGCAGTCTTGATACTCTCGGCTTTTGCTGCCAGAAGCTTATTACCGACAAAAAGGATGCGGTTGCGGGCAAGATACTGAACCATCCGCCCCAAGTAAGCCACACCGAAAAGCAGGCACAGCCGAGGAATATAAGCAAAAACGGACGTCTGTCGATTCCCTTTCGGTCGGTGACGAGAAAGGTACTTTCGCGTGCTATTCCGATACCTGCAACAGCCGCACCCGAATAATTCCCTCCAAGCCCATAGCTGAACATCCAAACCCAGTCGGATATCCATTTGAATATCAGAAGTCTTTCTCTTTTTTTCTGTTGGTATACGATAGCGTTAAGAGCTACGCCTATAAATCCCAATATTTCAATCAACAACGGCATTTTTCCTCACTTAAAATATTTTAGCAGTGTAATTATATCACTTTTTCAATTCCCTTTCAATACACAAAACAAACCCAAATCTTTCTAAAACAAACATTGAATGATTCGCACTTGATTTTAATCCAAATCTATGATACAATAACAACAGCATCCGAAATCTTCTGAAAACAAATACAGGAGCGAATATGAATATTTATCTTAGATATGCGGCAGCAACCACTTATTTACCAAATCCGTTCTTTACAAGGGCTTATGACTCAAGAATGCTGTATATTCTGGACGGCGAAGGAGAAATGAGGTTTCCAGACAAGACTTTTCCATTAAAAAGCGGTTCGCTGTGTTATTATCCGCCGGGGCAGACCTACTGGCCACACTCATCAAAGGATTCTCCTTTATACTTTGTGACTTTAGGCTTTGATTTTACCGAAGACTACAAAAAGTTTGCCAACGTACTTCCCACTCACTCAGCTGAAAGCTACAACGAAAAATTACGCCTGCCTTCTCATCTTTCGCAACCATATGAAATGTTCAAGCACTATTTTGTTCTTGACAATCTCCACAGTCTTCGCAACGATTTTTTGGAGGTTGCCAACACCTCAATAAGCAACACGCCTCACCATCGTGAGGCGGCATCGGCACGTCTCGCCTCGATCCTTTATACCCTTCTTGACATTTCAGACACCAAGCAATCCAACGCCGTATCTTTGGCTATTGAATATATCGACAAACATTTAGGCAAGATATCCTCAAATGACGAGATTGCCTCCACGCTTCATTACCACCCCAATCACCTCAACCGTCTATTCAAGCAACATATGGGCATCACCTTACACCGCTACTTAACAGAAACAAGGCTAAAAAAAGCCACTGATTTGCTGATAAACACCGAACTTACGATTGCTGAAA
>JAFTLM010000344.1 GCA_017455945.1 Clostridia bacterium
ATACTGACGTACCCACCAATAGGAAACAATCTCAACGAGTAATCGGTATCGTACTTTTTGGACCGCCACTTTAAAATTGTGGGACCCATTCCGATTGCAAACTCTTTTATATCAACTTTACACAATCTTGCACATATAAAGTGTCCGAACTCGTGTATAAAAATCAACACCCCAAACACAAAAAGTGCCAACAGTACATACCAGATACTCACCTGTACACCTCAAAATTAATAAATTATTGACTTAACATATTCCCTTGCCTCTTTGTCCGCGTCGAGTATTTGTATAAGCGATTTATAATCCGAACAATACTTTAACGAATTTACTGTTTCAATCACTTTTTCGCTTATTTCAACAAATCCAATCTTTCCGTCCAAAAAGGCATCAACAGCAATTTCATTTGCCGCGTTCAAAACAGCAGGCATTGCGCCTCCCCAAGTCTTGCATTCTATAGCACATTTGAGAAGCGGAAAGACCTCGGTATCGGGACTAAAGAAACTAAGAGTTGCAATTTTTGATAAATTCAACTCATCAATTACACTTTTTTCTCTCGTTCCACCGCAAATTCCGTATTGAATACAGTACCTCATATCGGGAACTGACATTTGAGCAATTACGCTGTTATCAATATATTCTACCATAGAATGTATTATACTTTCTCTATGAACTATTGCTTCTATTTTGTTGATTTCTATATCAAACAAATGTGATGCTTCAATAAGCTCAAAACCTTTATTCATAAGAGTGGCACTGTCTATAGTTATTTTGGCGCCCATTGACCAGGTGGGATGAGCAAGGGCGTTTTCCGCAGTAACGTCTGCCAACATTTCTTTGGAATAGCCGAAGAACGGACCTCCGGACGCGGTAATTATCATTTTTTTTACTTCGCTTGGTTTTCCCGAGCGTAGGCACTGATGAATCGCACAATGTTCGCTGTCAACCGGAGTTACGTTTATTCCCTGTTTCTTTGCTTCTTTCATTACGATATCTCCCGCAACTACCAACGATTCTTTATTGGCAAGTGCCAGAGCTTTTTTACTTTTTATAACTTCAAGGGTGGGGGTGAGACCCGCTTCTCCGATTATCGCATTAAGCGACACGTCTGCATCACTTTCCGAAATCATCTCATTGATTCCCTCTTCGCCACATAAAACCCGTATATCGGTATCAGCCAAGGCTGATTTAAGTGATTTGGCTGCCTCATAGTCGTACATTGCGCAAAAGGCAGGCTTGAATTCTCTTGCCTGCTCTTCTACTCTTATGTAATTTTTGTTTGCACATATACAAGATACTTGTGCCCCAAGCTTACGGACAACGTCTATTGCCTGTTCGCCTATTGAACCGGTCGATCCCAAAAGGTCCACTTTTATTACATTGTTTTTTTTCATAAAATTACCTTATACGATGAAACAATTATATTCATTACCAAGAGCACGGTCGAAACAGCGATTATAGAATCAAATCTGTCAAGCATTCCTCCGTGACCCGGGAAAATTTTACCGAAATCTTTTACATCATAGTGGCGTTTCAGTGCCGACATACACAAATCTCCGATTTGTGCTACCAATGCAGCAATAATTCCGAACACAAAAAGTTTTATATAACTCTGAACGTCATTGAAGCCAAAATGATTGCCCACCAATCCGAATATTACAAAAGCTACTCCCGTGAAAAGCGTTCCGCCAATGCTTCCTTCTACGGTTTTCTTGGGGCTTATTTCCGGTATAAGCTTATGTTTACCGAAAAGTCTGCCACAGAAATAGGCAAAAATATCGGTTATCCAAGCTCCGATAAATATAAGCAAATAAGTATACGGTCCGCCGTAACTACAATCGTGCAATAATATAATCGACGAAAAGCCTACTGTGACATAAAATGACGAGAAAAAAGATATTGCAACATCAGAAACAGATATTTTCTTCCTTGAAAATACCAAAACTGCCATCAGATATAAAACAACCACCATACATATCACAGCCATTGTAAGCATATAAAACTCAATGGCTCCCGTTGCGAGCTTCAAAAAAAGCAATCTTGTCAACATAGGTGCAATCAAAGAAACAAAGAGCAAAACACCCGAAACCGCATATTTTTTTACCGTTCCGATACATTTGAGAATTTCGTAGTTGGCAACAATGCACGCAAAAGTTATTGCAATCGGCAATATCCACGTGTTAGAAAAAATAAGCACGGGAATCAGCACACAAAGTGCAACTATAGACGTTATAATTCTAATCAGCATAAAGTATCCTTTCTCGCCTGCTTATCAGAAGAAGACGAATCTTTATCCAAACCTCCGTATCTGCGCTTTCTGGAATAAAAACTGTTTATTGCTTTATTTAACTCATTTTTATCGAAATCCGGCCACAGTACGTCAGTAAAATACAATTCAGAATAGGCAGCCTGCCAAAGCAAAAAATTTGATATTCGACAGTCTCCTCCGGTCCTTATGATTAAATCAGGATCCGGACAGTGAGACGTATACAAAGCTTGTGACAAACTTTCTTCAGAAATCTCTTTTCCTTCACTCAAAAGCTTGTTTGCGGCATATACAATTTCGTTCCTTCCGCCGTAGTTAAACGCTATGTTGAGGATAAATTTATTATTTGCACTTACACGCTGAAGCTTTTCAATTCTGGTTCTGAGCGTTTCTTCAAAAACAGATATGTCGCCTATAAAACGGACGCAAAGGTCATATTTATTAATGCTTTTTTCGCATTCCTTTACGTATTGAGACAAAAGCTTCATAATTGAATCCACTTCTTTTTTTGGCCGTTTCCAGTTTTCGGTAGAAAAAGCGTACACTGTAAGAACATTCAACTTTATATCTTTGCAATATTCAATAATCTTTTTAAAAGTTTCCGCTCCGCGGGAATGACCAAACTCACGAGGAAGCCCACGCTTATTTGCCCATCTACCGTTTCCGTCCATTATAATGGCTATATGCTTGAGCTTTTCATCAAGTTCAAATTTATCTTCAATCATATCAAAAAATCAAAACCGGGGCGGGACAAGTCCCGCCCGGATTTTATATCTCCATTATCTCTTTTTCTTTCTTTGCGGTTACAGCGTCTACGTTTTTAATATATTTGTCTGTAAGATCCTGTATTGACTTCTCAGCACTCTTCAAATCGTCCTCAGTAAGTTCTCCGTCTTTTTTCAGCTTCTTAGCAAGATCCATAGCGTCTCTGCGAATGTTACGGATAGCGACCTTAGCATCTTCGCCTTCTTTAAGTACCTGCTTACGAAGCTCTTTTCTGCGTTCCTCAGTAAGCTGAGGGAAAATAAGTCTGATGATTTTACCGTCATTGGTAGGGGTAATTCCTATATCGGAAGCAAGAATTGCTTTTTCAATGGCTTTAACTATAGACGCATCGTAGGGAGAGATTGTAAGCGTCTTGGAGTCCGCAACTCGTATATTAGCAAGGTCAGATATATTTGTGGGCGTTCCGTAATACTCAACTGTTACTCTGGACAAAACCGAAGCATTTGCCTGACCTGCTCTTATAGAAGCAAGGTTATACTCATAGGAAGCTATTGCCTTCTGCATTTTTTCTTCATGCAATTTGTTTGAAAACTCATAAATGTCACCTGTCGATTTTTCGACTATCCTTTCTTATTTTTATTTA
>JAFTLM010000345.1 GCA_017455945.1 Clostridia bacterium
AATACTTTTTACAAGTGAATCGGTAACAGAAGGACATCCCGATAAAATATGTGATAAAATTTCTGATGCGATACTCGACGAAATGCTTCGTCAGGATCCCAATTCCCGTGTTGCCTGCGAAACCTGTTGTACAACAGGCCTTGTTATGGTTATGGGAGAAATTACAACAAACGCATACGTTGATATTCAAGGAGTTGTTAGAGAAACTGTCAGAAGTATAGGGTATGACCGTGCAAAATATGGATTTGATTGCGATAGTTGTGCTGTCATCAGTTCTATTCATGAGCAGTCTCCCGATATAGCACTTGGCGTTGATAAATCCTTTGAGGCAAAGGGAGGAGAAACTGCCGATGAGTATGATACAGGTGCGGGCGACCAGGGTCTTATGTTCGGATATGCTTGCGACGAAACTCCCGAGCTTATGCCTCTTCCAATTTCTCTCGCTCATAAAATGGCAAAAAGACTTACAGACGTGAGAAAGGATGGAACTTTGGCATATCTTCGCCCCGACGGAAAAACTCAGGTTACCGTTGAGTACGTTGATGGGGTGCCCTCAAGAGTTGATACAGTGGTTGTTTCCTCCCAGCACAGTGCAGACGTTTCTCTTGAAACCATACGCGAGGATATTATTGAGAAGGTAATCAAGCCCATTGTTCCCACAGCTCTTTTTGATGAAAATACAAAGATATACGTTAACCCCACGGGACGCTTTGTGGTTGGCGGTCCCGCAGGTGATACAGGCCTTACCGGACGCAAAATAATCGTTGATACATACGGCGGATATTCCCGTCATGGCGGCGGAGCTTTTTCGGGTAAGGACCCCACAAAGGTTGACCGTTCGGCATCATATGCCGCAAGATACATCGCAAAGAACGTCGTTGCGGCGGGTCTTGCAAAGAAGTGCGAGGTCCAGGTTGCATACGCTATCGGTGTAGCTAAGCCTGTATCCGTGCTTGTTGATACTTTTGGAACAGCAGTAGTTGATGAGTCGAAAATTGCTGAAGCGGTAAATAAGTACGTTGACCTTCGCCCCGCGGCGATTATAAAGAAGTTTGACCTTCGTAAGCCTATATACTCCGGTCTTGCCGCATACGGACATATGGGAAGAGAAGATCTGGGCGTAAATTGGGAGAAAACCGATCTTGCGGAAACTCTTAAAAACGAATTGCTCAAATAATTAAGCAAAATGACCTTGAAATGCATATCCTGGTGTCAGGAGGATAAAATTATGTATTTCGAGGTCTTTTTGGAAATATTTGTTGGCGTTTTTGCCTTTTTTGGTATTTTCTGCTTTGTAAAAATAGTCGGTCTTATCTGGTTTGGGTACGACAACGTGCAGGTTGCGGTGGAAATAGACAGCCCCGACAGTGTTGAGAATGTTCAAAAGTATATACGGGAAGCCGATATGACCTGCTTTGCACTTGGCGGAAGAGAGATAGTTATAATTGTAAAGCGAGAATATTATACCGATGAGCTTGTTAAAAAACTTGATGGTGCAAATTTGAAGTATTACATAGTGTAGCCAGAAAATATAAACGGAGATATAATGTCATTGATTGATGAAAAACCTGTAAATCCCGAGGGAAAAGAGTACTTTTCGGGAATTATTGAAAATATAGTTTACAGTAACGAAGAGAATGGATATGCCATTCTTGACTTTGCGATTGATACAAATGAAATAGTTACGGTTGTGGGGACTTTGCCGTATGTTTTTGAGGGGGATTCTCTTACAGTGTACGGAAAGTGGGTAAATAACCCCAAATACGGTGCCCAGTTCAAAGTCGAGCAATATGAGAAGATAATGCCTGCCGATGCGGTGGCAATACTCAAATATCTTTCGTCGGGAGCTGTTAAAGGAATAGGTCCAAAAACAGCGCAGCGAATTGTGGAGCAGTTTGGCGATGAAACCTTTGACGTGATGGAGAACCACCCGGATTGGCTTGCGGATATCAATGGCATATCTTATAAAAAAGCTATAGATATTGCCGAAGATTTCAAAAATAAGGCGGGAATGCGTGCCGCTATGATGTTTTTCAGAAATTATTTCGGCACTACTATGACCGTGAAAATATACCAGAAATGGGGCGGAAAAGCCGTAGATATCGCCAAACATAATCCATACAGACTTTGTGATGAGATAGACGGAATAGGATTTGAAAAAGCCGATGAAATTGCCAGAGAACTTGGAATAGAATCAGATTCGGCGGAGAGAGTGATGAGCGGAGTTCGATATGTTTTGAATTTCAACGCTAACCAGAACGGTCATACCTGCTTGCCGTATGACAGATTGGTCCAAGCCTCCGCAATGATGCTTGAGGTTCCCGAAAGCAGGGTGGAATCGGCTATAGAAGTGTTGCTCAAATTTGAGAAAATCGCCTACTCAATATACGACGGTGAAAAATACATCTTTGACAAGGTGCTGTATGACAGCGAAAAATATATTTCGGAAAAGCTTTTGAGCATAGATAAAAATTGCATCAATCCCGATACCTCTGACATACTCAGCTATATTTCAAAAGAGGAATCAGAGAACGGAATAAAATATGCCGAGCTTCAGCGACAGGCAATAAAAGAAGCGATGAGCAACGGCTTTATGATATTAACCGGAGGACCCGGCACCGGAAAAACAACGGTTGTAAGAGCTTTGCTTAAAATATTTAAAGGGATGGGAATGAAGGTGGCGTTGGCAGCTCCCACAGGACGTGCCGCAAAACGCTTGTCTGAATCAACGTCAAGCGAAGCCAAAACCATACACAGAATGCTTGAGATGAGTTATGAATCAAATGATTCGGTTTTTCTGCGTGATGAGAAGAATTATCTTGACGAATCCGTGGTTATAGTTGACGAGATATCTATGGCGGATACCCCGCTTTTCTGCGCCCTTTTAAAAGCAATAAAACCGGGAGCCAGACTCATTATTATCGGAGATGCGAATCAGCTTCCGTCTGTCGGTGCGGGAAACGTGCTTCGTGATTTGATAGATTGCGGAAGATTTGCCACTGTTGAATTAACCGAGATTTTCCGTCAGGCAAAAGAAAGTCTGATAATAACCAATGCCCATAAAATCAATTCGGGAGAAATGCCTGTGCTGGACGTCAGCAATAATGACTTTTTCTTTCTGGCGCGCAAGAGTGATTCTGAAATTGCAAACACAGTGGTTGATTTGTGTAAGAACAGACTACCCAAAGCATACGGTGCACAAATTGTGAACCGTATTCAGGTCATATCGCCGTCGAGACGGGGTGCAGGCGGAGTGGACAACCTTAACATTTTGCTCCAAAATGCACTCAATCCTTCAAAAACATCTAACAGCTACATTCACCGAACCCGTACCTTTAAAATAGGCGATAAGGTTATGCAAACAAAGAATAACTATCAGATAGAGTGGGAAAAGGATTCCCAGAAGGGCTGTGGCGTTTTCAACGGAGATATCGGAGAAATAACCGAGATAAATGCAAGATAAAAATACATGAAAATATGTTTTGACGACCGCATTGTTAA
>JAFTLM010000346.1 GCA_017455945.1 Clostridia bacterium
ATAACCAGCTTTCCGTCGACCCTCCAGGAGGCAGACACAGCCGCGTCGTACTTGAAGGGGCTGGTTACGTCGTGGGTTCCTCCGTACTCGTTTGAATATCCAAGCTCGGGGAACTTGCAGAACAGGTTGTGGCAAATTCCGAAGGGAAGTACCTTGTCGCCCTGCTCGTTGGTGTATCTGAACTCTCCGCGGTCACCGTCGAAATGGAGCGAGAACTTGGAGATTTGCATATTGCCCTTGACAACGCAGTTGACAATCCTGTCGTTGTACTTGTCGGCATTTTCGTGGTAAGCAAGCCCTTTTTCGTGTTTGAGCTTGAGGTCTGCCGTTCCCTTTGCGAGGACAGCTTCCGCCTCGGCGTTGGGGGCAAGCGCCTCTTTCTGCATGGGGGTAATAACGTAGTCGAAATATGTGTTTACAATAGTCTCTCTCGCGGGGGCAAAGCCCTGGTTGTCGGAGGTGATAACGAATATTGTGTCGGTGGCGGGGTGCATTATTGTGAGCTGGTCGCCCATTCCCACAAATGCAAAGCCGTCCTGCTCGGTGCGCCATATCTGATATCCGTATCCGTGTCTGAAGCAGTTGG
Source organism: Clostridia bacterium (assembly GCA_017455945.1). Lineage (GTDB taxonomy): Bacteria > Bacillota > Clostridia > Oscillospirales > CAG-272 > RGIG8775. The sequence continues at coordinate 587 of JAFTLM010000346.1, forward strand.
GCCAAGCCGACTCCTCGTTGGACACAAGGTTAGAGGTTGCCGTGCGGAGATATTTCTCGTTAAGAAGCTGCTTGCCGTTCCAGGTTCCGTAATTCATTACGAAACGAGCAAAGGATGCCATATCACGGCTTGTGCAAACAAGAGCAGAATCACCCCAGGCGTCACCGTTTCTGGTTTTGAGGATAGTGGCGGTCTTAAAGGTGCCCAGGTGCTTGAAAATACGCTCGTAAAGGAAGTCAAAAAGGCTCTTTCCCGAAATTTTCTCGACAAGCGATGCCATAACCTGGCTTCCCGCACTGTCGTATGACCAAGTGGTATTACATGGGCGAATAATGCCCGTGGAGGGTTTGTTTATATAAAGATGCGTCCTGTCGGGATCAGTGTCTTCAAACCAGTTCGGGCATCCCGCGGGGGTCTGCATTGTGAGCATTTCGCGAACCGTCTGCTGTGCACGGAAGGGGTGAAGCTCACCGTCAACCTTTTCGGGGAAGTAGGACACCATAGGTCTGTCTAAGTCGATAAGCCCGTCCTCTTCAAGAAGTCCGATGGCGATAGCCACATAGCTCTTTGTCTGGGAGTACATTCTGTGGCAGAAATCCTTGTTGAAGGGAGCCCAGTAATACTCGGCGAATATTTTGTCGCCCTTCATCATAAGCAGGCTGTGGGTGGCGAATCCGCGGCGTTCAAGTACGGATATGTAGTCGGCAATCGCCTTTGAGCTTATTCCAGCCTGTTCGGGAGTTATTTTTTCAAACATAGCAAAAACCTCCAATGTTCAATAATCACAAGGAAATTATAAATGTAAATGTAAAAAAAGTCAATAGTTTTTTGCAAATTTACTTGTTTTTGAATATTGTTCGGCGATTTTTCAATAAAAGGTTTGTTTTTGACAAATTTTAGTTTGAGGTGTACTTGAAATCTGAATGAAAGTGCGGTATACTTGAAGTGTAATAAGGAATATATTTTTCAAAATCGGAGAAAAATAGCTTTACGGAGCTCGGAGGCCGATTTATGGAATTTTTTAAAAAAGACAAAAAAACAATTTTAAAAAATATATTGTTGACTGTGGCGGGAACGCTGGTTCTTGCCTTTGGAACGGCGGTGTTTATAATACCCTTCGGGTTGGTTTCGGGAGGCGTTTCGGGAGTTTCCATCGTTATTAACAAAGCCACACGCGGGACTTTGTCGGTGGAGCTTCTTGTGGCGGTGTTTACCTGGATATTGTTTTTTGTCGGCCTGTTTGTTCTTGGCAAAGATTTTGCGGCAAAGACCCTGCTTTCGTCTTTTGTTTATCCTCTGGGAATCTCGCTTTTCGGACGTTTGACAGAGCCGTCGGCGTTGGGCGGTTTTTTCAGTCTGGCTTCTGGCGGATATCCTCAGATAGCCGTTATGCTTTCGGCTCTTTTCGGGGGGCTTCTTGTGGGAACGGGGTGTGCCTTGACCTTCCTTGGTGGCGGCTCTACGGGCGGAATGGACATAGTGGCGTTTGTTTTGTGCAGGTATTTCAAGAGGCTGAAGAGCTCGGAGGCGATTTTTTTGCTGGATACGGCAGTGGTTCTTGCGGGCGTTTTGATTACAAAAGACGCGGTGCTGACCCTTTTGGGCGTGATAACCGCTTTCGTTGGTGCTTTGGCGGTTGATAAAATATTTCTGGGAGCGTCGAGTGCCTTTTCTGCCCATATAGTCAGCGAACGATACGAGGCGATAAACCGAGCTGTTATAGAGCGCTTGGGCAGGACTACGACTCTTACCGACGTTGTCGGAGGATACACGGGCAGGGCAAGAAAGCAGGTTGCGGTTTCATTTACCCGTTCCGAATATTCGGTGCTGATGGGAATAGTTGCCTCCCTTGACAAGAAGGCGTTTGTGACAATTCACCGAGTCCACGAAATCGGCGGCGAGGGCTGGAAAAAATTAGCCGATTGACGGGCACCTACCGGTGCGGGCATAACGGCTTCGCCATTCACGAAAT
>JAFTLM010000347.1 GCA_017455945.1 Clostridia bacterium
ACTCGTCGGTGTTCAGCCGACGAGTGAACGGCAACGCACAAAACAATCAAAAAACTTTCATTAGGAAGGTTTTTTGCGGAGCTTTTTTTCAAAAAAGCGACCCGTTCCCCCGTTCTCTCCACCGCTAAACTATAATTTATCACCCCCAACCAACAAAAGATGTCGGCGAAAACCGACATCTTTTTGTTGTATTAACGTGTGAAAGGAAAATCAATCCCTGCAATCCTTGATAACCGTGGAAATATGATCTATAATGTCACTTGCCATTACAGAGTATTCGCCGAGCTCGTCTGCGGCGGCGTCGCCTGCCAGACCGTGAATGTAAACGCCAAGCGTTGTTGCGTCAAACAACGGCATACCTTGTGCCACAAGAGCCGCGATAATTCCCGTAAGCACGTCACCGCTTCCTCCGGTCGCCATTCCGCTGTTTCCGCTTTTGTTTACGTATATGCGGCTGTCGGACGTGCCATCGTAAGCTATGGTCTCGTGGTCTTTAAGCACACAGATAAGAGAGTTTCCCGTTGCGTAGTCAACTGCAAAATCAACGGGATTTGCAATAATTTCCGAAATATCCGTGTGGCACAGCCTTGCCATTTCCATCATATGAGGCGTGATTATAAGCGGAGCCGATACACTGTCAAGCAAAGAGGGAGCCTTTGCCAAAATGTTAAGTGCGTCAGCATCAACCACAACAGGCACCTCCGCACCCGAAAGTACAAGAGACAGCAGATGCTTTGCCGTAGAGCTTTGTCCAAGCCCTACTCCGATAACGATGACGTCAGCCTTTTCTATCGCATCGGCAATAAAATCCTCGTCAAAATTTTCCTCCGAATAGGTGGACAAAATAGCCTCGGGAAGCTGTGTTTGCAAAATTATTCGGTTGTCTTCGTGGGTGAGTATCTGTACAAGCCCCGCTCCGGTTCTGTATGCGGCTTTCGCAGAAAAATATGCCGCCCCGCTCATACAGGGCGAGCCGCCCACAACGAGAACACGACCGAAGGTTCCCTTGTTTGAGTGCTGGGGTCTTTGCGGCATTTTTTCAAGTGCCGATGGTGAGTACGAAAAGAAATTTTGCATTTGTACCTCTTTTTTGTCAATTTTTCTTGATTTTTCAATTATATTATAGTATAATAGCGGTACAAATGCAATACTTTTGTAAATATTTTTTTCGTTCGAGGTGAAAATATGAAATTCGGAAAGTTTATAATGAACGGTGATTGTCTTTCGGTGGATAATACTTTTTCTTGGCTTGAGAAAAAATACGGATATTGGGATTTTGACAGACATAATACCGACCTTTATAACAGAGGCGGACTTGTTGCGTTCAGAGATAAATTTGCCGTTCCCGAAAACGTGAAGAATATCAAGCTGACAGCAACTGCTCTCGGCGTTTTCGAGGTTTATGTTAACGGCAAAAAGGTTGGCAACGATGAAATGAAGCCGGGCTGGACCGATTACCGAGCTCGCGTGTTTGAGTTCGTCTACGATATAACCGAACTTTGCAGAACAAGCGGTGACAATGTTATAGTTGCCTGTGTTGCACCCGGTTGGTATTCGGGCAGAATTGCCAATTCAACCTACGGAAACAAGGGCGTGACCTTCTGTGCCGAGATAATCGTGACCGACAAGGATAATCACACTACCGTTTTTGCTACTGACGAGAGCTGGGAAACATCCTATGGCGGCAAGGTGAGAACAAGTGAGATTTGGGATGGCGAACTTTACGACGCCCGTGAAAAATGCATATATTCCGACTCCGACAGCTATAAGTGGAACCACGCAGTTTTTGCTGAGGATGTTACCTGCAAGATAGTTCCTCACGTTGGTGAGACTGTAAGAATAAAGCGAAAGGGAATTGCCCCTGTAAGTGCTGTTGTATATGACGGCATAAAGGACAATGGTACCGACTTCGGTGAAATAAACGCAGTGTCGAAAAAAATCGGCAACGGTTGCGAGGTCGGATGCGTTAAGAAAGGCGAAAAGCTTGTTATCGACTTTGGTGTTGAGTTTACCGCACGTCCTCGTATCAAGCTTTACGCTCCCAAGGATACCAAGGTGCGTATTTATTGCGGCGAAATGGTTAACGACAGCGGTCTCAAATCACGCGGAAACGACGGGGCAAAGGGAAGTCTTTATATCGACAACTACCGCTCGGCTCTTTCGAGAATTGAGTATATTTCTTGCGGTGAGGTTGAGGAATATACCCCCGCCTATACCTTCTTTGGCTACAGATACCTTGAAATTGTCCCTGATAACAATATAGAGATACTTTACGTTGTGAGCGATATTATAGGCAGTGACTTGAAGAGAACAGGTAAGATAGAGACAAGCAACGCCGAGATAAATAAGCTTATAGGCAATATCTACCGCGGACTTGAGTCCAACTATCTATCTATTCCCACAGACTGTCCTCAGCGTGACGAACGTCTTGGTTGGACGGGCGACACGCAGATATTCTGCGGTGCGGCTGCGTATTTCGTAAATGCCTACGGCTTCCTTTCCAAGTGGATGGGCGATATGCGTGACTCTCAGCTTGACAATGGATGCTTCCCGTTTGTGGCACCTACTTGCTTTCCACCCGAAAACAAGGCGTACGGTGCCGGTGCGTGGGCTGATGCGGGAATTGTAGTGCCCTATAAAATGTGGCTTATGTACGGCGATAAAGGCATTTTGACAGAGAACTACGAGGCTATGGAAAAATATATGGATTACACGTATAAAACCAACGGTTTCGAAGGTCCAAAGCCTTCCTTCGGAGATTGGCTTGCATATGAGGAAACCCCCAGAAACTTGGTTTCTATATGCTATTTTTCTTATGATGCTTTGCTTATGGAGAAAGTCAGCTGCCTGCTTGATAAACCGGAAAGAGCAGAGTATTATGCAAAATTGCGTGCCGACATCAATGAATATTATAAAGAAAAGTTTGTGGAAAACGGTGAGTTTACCGTAAAAACTCAAACGGCTTATATTCTTCCGCTCGCCTTCGATATGCTTGAGGGTGAGTTGCGTGAAAAAGCAAACAAGGAGCTTAAAGCGAAGATTGTTGACAATGACTATACTCTTGCAACGGGGTTTGTAGGTACGGGCGTGCTCGCCCAAAACTTGGGAAGGCTTGAACTTGGCGATGAAGCGTATTCACTTCTTCTTCAGACCCGCGACCCTTCGTGGCTTTACAGCGTCCGTCAAGGGGCTACTACCGTATGGGAGCGTTGGAATTCCTATACGCTTGAAAAGGGATTCGGTAAAGTGGAGATGAACTCCTTCAACCATTAC
>JAFTLM010000348.1 GCA_017455945.1 Clostridia bacterium
TATGGACGGAGAGGGCGACGCTCTTACATACAAACTTAACAATACCTTTACTGTTAAGTTTGACGTAGTCAAGGGTACAGACGGCAAGGCTACCGTTGACGTATATATCGACGGCACAAAGCTTTCTCAGACAAAGTACACTATGGGTGGTACCAATCAGTGGAGCTACGGTATCCGCTTCTTTGACGCAGCCTGCGACGTAGACCTCGATAATATAAAGGTAGTTATCGACGAGGAAAACGAGGGCGATATCCACACAGGTGCCTGGAAAGACGTTTCCCTTGTTTATTCCAAGGTTGAGGGTAACGTAAACGGTCTTGTTGCTGCCGAAAAGTGCAACCGTTGCGGCGAGATTATTTCCAAGACCTACCCCAACGTGGTTTACGACGGTGTTGATTCCGTAGGTATCAAGCTTGGCGGTACAAACGCCGACTCTATTCCTGCCACGGATACTACCGAGGAGGTAATTTGCAGAACCTACCACGAAGATATTTCGGGTGCTTGGAATACTATAAAGACTGCTCCTTATACAATCAATTTCTCGCTTGTTGACGTTACCGAAATAGCTAGCAACAGCAGTATTCCGGATAATGGCGTTTCGCTTATAACTTGGAGAAATAACGGAACAGGCTTTGAACAGCCTCTCAGACTCTTTGACAACGGCGAGCTTCGTATGAAAAACCATGTAGGCTCCTTTACAGCTTCTTCCAGCTCGTTCCGTTTCACGGGTACGGAAGCCGACCCCGGTAACTATGAATTCCATATCGTAGTTGACCCGACTTACGGACAGTACGATGTTTACATTGACGACCTTGACGATGCGGAGCCTATGTTCTACTTCGGAACCGAGTTCCATAGTGCTCTGTCGGCTGCCATCGGATCCGCTCCCAAGATAAGAATTGGTGACGGTACTTGTGCTACGCTTCGTATCAAGAACTTCAGCATCACTCACAACGTTGAGGCTGCTGATCATAACCATACAGCGGCGTTTGCCGATGCCGATGATAAGGCAGTTATCGTAGGCTACGATACGCTTAATCCCGCACTTAACTGTTACTGCGGCGAGGCTATTCCCCAGGGGAACGTAACAGAGGTTCTTGTAAAGACCAACAACGTTTACTATGGAATATCTTCCATTAATAATATACCCACCGAGGGCGAGTTCTGGATCGCTACCGATGTCAACATCAGAAGCGAGGAGGTTCTCAAAAACCTTGTAGATTACGCAGACAGCGTTGCTTTCAGTCTCGGTACAGTTCCCGTATACCTTCCCGATGACGCTATCGCACCCGTTACTTATCAGTATGCGATGAAGGTGTCTTACGTTGAAGCGGGCTATGCCGATATCGAGATTTATATTGACGGTAAGCTTGTTCAGACCTATGAACACAAAGATATGGGCGACTATGCAGGCGAGCTTAACCTTGGTAACACCAACTCTACCGACTTGAGATTTAACTACACCAAGATAGTTAAGCTTGGCGAGGGCGAGGCTGTAGAGATCACCTACAACGATGCTACAGACAAGACCCTTCCTCCTTGCTTCCATGCAGAAAAAGCAGGAACGATAGAGTTTACCACAATTCCCGGTAAGACTTATGAAAGCGGAAATGTTAAGGCTGTAAAGAAGCTTGTAAAGACTTACATCTGCGCTAATTGCGGCGAAAAGGTAGCAGTAGAGCAGGGCGACGTTCTCGGACTTAACCCCGACGTCGACTCGACTTTTATTCTTAACGAAAACGCAAGCACAGACGGACATCTTACAGCAGGCAACCGCGGACTTAACCCCGTTCTTGCCGACATAAGCTCCGATGCAGGTGCTTACTGGCTCTACTTCGATTTACACACCGAATTTACCGCTCAGCAGATAGCTAACGTTAATGCCAGACCGAACGGTTCGTCCCTTCTCGCAATTCGCGTGCCTATGATTGACATTTCAGCTAAGCAGAGCGGCGACCCGAGATATGCGAACATTGATGATAAGAATTTCTGGGGCGGCGGTGCATCGGATACTTTCGCTTACGTTCACCTTTTGAGAGCATTCCCCGACGAACGCACGGACGGTATCGGTGCAAGATTCTACTGGGGTGGCACAACGAACCAGATTTTCTTTGAAAACGGTAAGACCTACAGCATAGCTTACAGAATCGAGACTACCGATAAAGCTGTAAACTATCAGGTATACGTTGACAACGAACTTGTATTTGAGAGAAGCGATACAGGAACGGCTGCTATTATGGCTCTTCAGAGTGACAGAGGCGACCTTGAGCTTCTTGCTACAAAGAAAACCAGCAGATATCCCTACTTCAGATTTATCGAGCAGGGAACAAACTGGGGTAACTTCTCGTTCTCTAACGTTTCTCTTGTAAGAGAGGACGACGGACACACCCACACCGATGAGTGGGCTCAAAGCAAGGGCGTATCTGTTACCAGAGACGAACTTGGTTACTACGATGAGTGCTACTGCGGAGAAAAGATTCTCGGTGCACAGATAGATTCCATTATTTACGACAATATTCAGCACATACACGGTGGCTCTGCTGAATTCGATCGTCCCGACGGCGAGTTCTGGATTGCGGCTGACTACGGCGTAAGTGCAGATGCTGAAGAGCCCCAAGCTTCGATTTCTATTGATGGCGTAACCATAGTTTCGATCACAGGCAAAGAGCTTTGGGGTCAAGAAAAGTTAATGGACGTTAACGTTCCCGATGCGTACAGCATCGCTGTCAGATTTATTGACGATACGTCTTACGAGCTTTACATTAACGGTCATTTGGCAGCCTCCTACACCGGAGTTCCGAATATTGCCGGAGACACAATTTATATTAATGCAAGAGATTCTAAGCTCACCAACATCAAGATTGTTACTCTCGGTGAGACAGATGAACCTCTCGTTCCCAAGTACAGTGTTGATGAGACTGTAAGACCCTGCTACCACTCAAAAGATCTTATCAATACCTTAGGACGCAACTACGACGGAACTCTCTCCCTCATCTGCTCCGCATGCGGTGAGAAGATTGAGAACAGCTTCAAGGATGACGCCGTGCTTGAGTCCGGCGACGGCAAGGTAAAGGAAGTCTTCAGTGAGGGCGCATCTTACACAATGGCAGCCGGCAATTCGGCATTCCGCTATATGAATCTTCCCGCTGATTTCATCGGTGAAGATGCCGCTCCTTATCAGATAGACTTTACCCTTACTCTTGATACGATGATCGATCCCGCTAATCTTGCGAACGTTTCCACCTCCGGAGATTACAATACAGGTAGAAACATCTTTAACAGTGACTTGGTATACAACGCACTTGTGAGACAGTTCCCCGCATATGACGAGAACGGTGATTTCTATACCGATCGTATCGAGATCAGAAGCGGAAGCTCTGCTAATAGCCTGTATCTTACAACAATGATGCTTGGTGATACAGTACAGTTTTCTATCCGTTTCAATCCTGCTACAAACGAGGCTCATATCTATATTAACGGTGAGTACGTTCTTACCAGAGTTGACGGATATAAGAACGATAAGACAAAATTCCGTTTCAGCGACGGTGTAGGTAACACCTTTACAATTTCAGACGTAAGACTTATTAAGGATATTACCGCAACCGACGAGCATACTCACACAGACAGATATCTTAACGCTGACGAGATGGCGGCTTCCACAGTTGAGTTTAAGGACAACAAGGTTGTTTACAGCTTCGACTGCTACTGCGGCGAAACCGTAAGCTACGGTATCGGTGAGGTTATTCTTGACAAGATAGCTCCCGAGTACGGACTCAAGGGAACAAAGACTGTTATAGAGTCTGCTCTTCTTGACGAAGAGGGCTACGCTCTTGTAGGCAGCTTTGCTGTAAGAGCACTTCCCGAAGCAATGTCTTCTGTAATCAGACTTGGCGATTACGATGTTATCGGCGTTGACGCTGACGGTAAGCTTTACGCTTTCGGAAACGCAACCGATATTCCCGTTGAGGCAGACAAGGCATATCACAGCTATGCACTTGTAAGATTTGCAAGCGGTGAATACAACCTCTACGTTGACGGTGCTTATGTCGGCACTCTTGAAGACGGCGACGGCACATACAGTGTATCTGTAGGTGCAGATGAGGGCGAATACCACTTTGAGGCTATGGCTATAGTTGCACTTGCCGCAGACGGCGACCTTGCTTACGCGGTTGACACAACGTCTCACAGCCACACCTTCGATCCTCTCACAGCCGAGCTTGTATTCAGCGATAACAACACGGCTATCACTATCGAGTACGTATGTACTTCCTGTGACAGAGAGGCTGTTGACGGTATCACAAAGAACCTCTACGACGATGAGGCTACACTTGAGATAGAGTCTATTCCTCCCGTCATTGACAGCGTTGAGGCTCTTCGGTATGAATATCCTATCAATGAAATAAGAAAAGACGGCGGCGAGGGCAGCTTCTGGTTCTCGTTTGACGTTGCTCTTAAGGAAGCAGGCAAGAAGAACGTACAGAACGTGCTTCAGGTAGGTGATGTTTCCTGCGTTACCGTTGACGTCGACGGAACACTTAAGCTTGCCGACCACAGCACTGTAGGAAAGCTTACAAGTGACTTTACAAACATTACCGTTTTTGTTGACATAAACGGTGACATCACCGTTGCATATGTATATGTTGATGGAAAATACTGCGCTGCTTTCGAGACCGAATTTGACGGATACATTTACGTGGGTAACGATGATTCGATTATCGACTTCAAGGCTATAAAGCTTATGGAGATCGGTAACGGCGGAACACTTCACATAGGTGATTACGTATGTCCCGACGGCTACCATACAATAGACTACGAAAAGGCTACGGTAAACTATCTTGACGTAAACAAGTTCGAGTACGTTTACAGATGTACAATGTGCGGAAAGACAATCGTTGAAAAGGCTGTACACAGCTTCTACGATGAAACAATTCCTCACATCTATGAGGGCTACGGTCAGGTACCGTTTGCTAACAATGACACCATTACCGAGAATCCCACCCAGTATTGGATGATTGCAGACGTTAACGTTCGCGATTATTCCATCGGCAGATTTGACGGCTATAAGAACCTTATCGGTGAGTCTGGAGAGTCTGTTGTGCTTGTTAACGATATGGGCAACCTTATCCTTGGTGACGGCACAAAGCTTGACGTTACACTTTCGGGCAAGTATACGTACAACATCGCTGTTATGTGTGAAAACATATACGACTATGAGACTGATACGAGCGAGCTCTCATATCACGTATACGTAAACGGCAAGTACGCAGGCAAGACTACAGGCGAACTCAAATACGAGTATGAACACGACTATTCACTTGGCTACGAGTACTTCGGAGACCAGGCTCTTAAGAACATCAGATTCTACAACATCAAGTCTGTATCGCTTCTGCCCGAGGGCGAGGAAGTTAAGTTTGACTACAAGGCTGACCTCAACTACATTCCTTGCTACCACTCTCACGACGCTATATTCGGCGAGCCTGCAAAGACAATAATCGGCGAATATCCTATGACTATCTACTTCTGCGAGAAGTGCGGTGAAAGAGTAACCGAGCTTCAGAACGCGGACAGATACGACAGAAATCTCAATGCGAACACAGCTACAGACTTCGTTCTTGACGCTAACAACTCCTTCTATGCACAGGCAACCGGTAACTACAACCGCGTGCTTAATGGTGACGCTTCCACAATGGGCAAGAACGCAGGCAACTACTGGATTATGTTCGATATTACTCCCGAGCTTATAAACGCTAATAATATTGGCGCTTCCAACAACAACTCCGGCAAGGGTCGTAACCTTGTGAACTTCGGTACTCAGTACAACAGCCCGCTTCGTCTCTTTGCTATTGAGGACGGTAACAACGGATACGTTGCCGACAAGGTTTACGTAAGAAGCGGTAACGAAGCTTCCTATCCTGTTATTGCTACTCTTGAGGTTGGCAAGACCACAAGCTTCTGGCTTTTTGCAAATCCCAAGTCTCAGACTGTTGACATTTACGTTGACGGTGAGTTTGTAACCTCCAGAAGCAGTGCGCTTGTTAATACACAGTACACTATCCGTTTCTTCGACGGTGCTTGGGGTAAATATCAGTTTGATAACTTCAAGTTTATAGGTGCTGCTACTCACGAGCACACAGCAAGATACTCCGAACAGCTTGGCGGTGAGGATATCCTCGTTTACGGTGAGACAACACTTGCACACCGTTACACCTGCTACTGCGGTGAGGTTATCAACGCAGGTATCGACAAGGTACTTCTTGACAAGATTGCAACTCTTAACGAGATTACAGAGGCAACAGCTCTTTCGGATAAGGCTATTGTAACTCCCAAGAACAACACTTACTGGCTCAGTGCAAAGGTTTCCACTGCTTCCAGTGTGAACGTATTCTCTTACGGTGACTTGTATATGGTAGAGACCACAGGCGGTTACTACAGAATCGGCGGTGCTGAGGCTGAGGTTTCCAACATCAAGGTTTCTGCTGACTACGATATCGTTTCCGTAAACATTGATGCGGCAAACGACATTTACCACGTATACATTAACGGTAAGTACATCGGAACAGGCTACAACGTAGACTTTACACCCGGTGAGGACTTTAACGTTAAGCTTGGCGGCGGCGGTGCGGCTGCTACGTTTGAGAATATCAAGCTTGTAACTCTTGCTGACGGCAAGGCAGGCAAGGTAGTTCTTCCTATCGAGGGCTGCGGCAACCACGAGTTTGACGCAAACAGAACAAAGGCTGTTATCAAGGACGACGGTATTGAGTTCATCTGTATTAACTGCGGAACTCACGTTGTAAGAAAGGTTGCTATCGGCAACGCTACCGTTCACACAAATTCGGGATTTGAGTCTAAGAACTCTGCACAGACCAAGGCTCTTACGGCAAATGAATTCAGCGATATCGTTGATCCGGCAAACGGTGGAAACTTCTACTTCACGTTCTCGCTTACACCTACAGATCTCAGCAATCTCGGTGACGGCGGTAAGTCACTCTTCACTTGGATACCCAATTCCAATGAAAATTGGGCGAGCAACGTGGATACCCAGGAGTGGAAATACGTTCAAATCTTCAGAATCTTCAAGGATGCTGACGGAAATGCAGAGCTTCGTCTTACCACGGGTAATAATGCAGGTAACGTATACAATGAGCTTCCTTTGAAGCCCACCATGGTTGCAAATACCACGTATAAGTTCATAATAGAGGTTGATCCTACTACTCAGGACTTCTTCGTATATATGAGCAATGTCGGTGAAGATGCAAGCCCTGACAATCTCATCTACGTTGGTGAGGGTAATCTGATAAAGGCTGCAGGTAGTGAGGAGCTTATTAACAGCAAATATAAGTCATACGGTTATCGTTTCGTTGACGCTCAGACCGGTACTTGGACCTTGGCAGACCTTAAGCTCTTCAGACCCCAGACTGTTACCGACAACGTAACAGGCGGTGGCAGCGGTGAAGCTGCTACAGAGCATATTCATACACCCAAGATTGCTGACGGTGTAGTAAACAAGGTAACATACGGCGACGGCGTTATCACTCACGAGTTTACCTGCTCCGATACAAGCTGCGGAAAGCACGTTGTTCTTACGAATGTAATTTCCAAGCTTGACAGCGATAAGCTTGACGTAGAGAGTGTAACAAGAAGTGCAAAAGTTGCTGTAGGTCAGGCTATGAGCAAGGACGCTGATCCTTACTGGTTCTCGGTTGACATCTCGGCTGATATTATCAACGTTGATTTCGTTTCCTATGCTACCTACTCTCGCAATGCTGACGGTAGTGTGAAGTACGATGAGGACGACAATCCTGTATACGGCATCGGACGTTCGATAATCTCTCTTGAAGGCCCCGAGAATACCAGAATACACCTTGCACGTGCATTCGGTCACGTTTATGTTGAGGGCGAGGGCTACGAGGATAAGAACCAAGACGGATTTGCAGATGGCGTAATCGACCTTAAGGTTAATGCCGACTACAACTCGAAGCTTATTGCA